>SKYZ01000176.1 GCA_007127625.1 Aquisalimonas sp.
GATCGGTTTCCTGATGGCCGTCGCCTGGCTGGCACCCGTTCCGGCAGGCGTGCTGGTGACGCTGTCGCTGCTGCTGGTGTTCGTCAACACGGTGGGATTGATGACCGCCATGCGGCTGAGTGTGCTTCGGCGGTCGCAGTATGCGTCGCTGCTGGAGGAACGGCAGATCAACCAGCGGTTGCAGGAGGAGATTGCGGAGCGGCGACGTCTGGAGTCGCAGCTCAAGGAGATGGCACGAACTGATGAGTTGACCGGGGTGAATACGCGTCGGCGATTCTTCGAACTGGCGGCTCAGGAGATGCGTCGGGCCCGGCGCGAGCGCACGCCGCTGGCGGTGTGCATGCTCGATCTGGACGGTTTCAAGGAGGTCAACGACACCCATGGCCATTCCGTTGGTGACCGGGTGCTGCGCGGTGTCGCGCGCCGTTGCCGTGAAGCGCTGCGGGAGTCGGACATCATCGGTCGCTTCGGTGGCGAGGAGTTCACCGTGATCCTTCCTGGCACGGACCTGGCGGGTGCCAGTGCACTTGCCGACCGACTCCGGGAGCACGTTGCAGCCATGGAGATACCGGCGGTGCCGGCCGCGATCCGGCCCACGGTCACCGTGGGCGTCGCCGTTGTCGACCAGGACGACACCTCCGTTGATGCGGCCCTCCAGCGCGCCGACTGGGCGCTCTATCGGGGCAAGGCCGACGGCCGCAACCGCGTGGTGACCAGCCCCGACGACACTACCCTGGACGGGGCATTCAGGGCCGTGTAGCCCGGATGATCCGACACCTTGCCCATCGGGCCCGGAGGGGGTTGCCGGGCAGGGACGCGATGCCGAGGCTTGCCTTTAGGGCGAAACCCTGTGAAGGTTGAACGTTCTGCCTGGTCGCGGAAGCAGGTTTTCATTCCGGATCGTCGAGGGGCCTGCCGGCTCAATGGGTGGATGTCGGCGTCACGGGGCCCGTCGTCCGGAACCGAGGGATGGCCGGTCGGCGGGGCGCTGACCGTGCTGACGGACAGGGCCATGTCCATGCGTTATGGATTCGTTGTTCAGGTCGCCGCGGTGTGGGGGCTGGCGGCCGTGATTGTTGCCGTGCCGTTCTGGCTGATCCAGGAGCGCGAGGTGGATGCGTTCCTGGATCGTGAGAGCGTTGAGCTGCAGGCCGCGCTGCGCAGTACGGACTCTCTCCTGCGGACCATGACCAATCAGGCGTTCGCCGACATCCTCGGCAACGGCGAGCTGCGCCGTGTCCTCGCCAGGGCCGGGACGCCCGGCGGCGGAGATTCCCCTGAAGTCCTTCATGCCACCGTGCTGGGCCTGGGCGCACCCGCGCACCGCAGCCTGCGTACCTGCTGCGGGGCCAGCCTCCACGTACTGGGCGTGAACGGGGAAACCATCGCCCATTTCGACGCGCGCCTGCGGCAGGAGCACAGCGCCAATCCCCAGCGGCGGGGCCAGGTGGTGGATATCATGAACACCCGCCTTGGCGCCCAGGGCTTCGAGGTCAGCGCCAGCGGCCTGGCGTACCGCCGGGTGCTGCCGGTGTGGCACGAGGGCGAGCCCGTGGGCGCCGTGGAAGCGGTGCTGCAGCCGGGTGATCTGGTGACGCTGCTGCGGCGGATCGGCGGGGACGCATTGCTCTACCACGTGCTGCTGCGCCGGGACGTTCTCCCTGACGGTCTGGCCGTGGACAGCGGCTCGCAGAGCTTCCGCGCCACCGAACTCCACCAAGGGCTGGTGGAAC
Source organism: Aquisalimonas sp. (assembly GCA_007127625.1). Taxonomy (GTDB): domain Bacteria; phylum Pseudomonadota; class Gammaproteobacteria; order Nitrococcales; family Aquisalimonadaceae; genus Aquisalimonas. The sequence continues at coordinate 1,734 of SKYZ01000176.1, forward strand.
CGGTGCAGATGGGGGGCACCGGGTCCCGCCTGCCGCACTGGTTGCAGCAGGCGGACTCCCTGCGGCGGGCGCTGGCCGACGGGTTTGATGGCAATCAACCCGTCAGCGCACTGGTTCGCGATGCCTACGGGCGGGATGTCGCCGTGGCCATGGTGCCGGTACGGGACATGGCCGGCCGGACCATTGGCTACGCCGCCTCGGAGAGCAGCGCCGCACCGATCGTCGCCTGGCAGCGGCAGCTGTTGATTTACGCCCTGCTCGGATGGCTGCTGGTGGGGGCGGTGGCGACGCTGGTGGTGCTGGTGGTGCGGTTCCGGCAGGGTGCCCGGGCTCTGCGGGAGCAGATGGACGCCATTACCGAGAGCATGGGTGAGGGTGTGTACGTCCTGGACGGGCAGGGGCGTGTCGGTTACGTGAACCACGCCGCCAGCCAGATGCTCGGTTACCGCCCGGACGAGATCACCGGTGCCAAGGCCAATGCGCTGTTCTACGACTCGGCGGGGGCCCAGGGGCGGCCGACCCGTATTCCGGGGTGGGACGTGCTACGCACCGGCGGCACCTATCGCAGTGAACGTCACGAGTTGCGGCGCCGGGACGGAACCAGCCTGCCGGTATCGCTGACGGTTGCCCCGCTGCGGGGCATGAAGAAGGGCGTCGTGGCCGTGTTCCACGACATTGCCGATCGTGCCCGTGAGCTCTCCAGTCTCAAGGAGCAGGCCGCCCGGGATCCACTGACGGGCCTGGGCAACAGGCGCATGCTCGATGCCAGCCTCCAGCGCGAGAGCGCCCGGGCGCAGCGTACCGGGAATCCGCTGTCGCTGCTGATGCTCGACGTGGACGAATTCAAGCTCTATAACGACACGTTCGGTCACCCTGCGGGTGACCAGGCGCTACGCCGCATCGGTATGATCCTGGAGCAGAGTGTCAATCGCCCGGCCGATCTGATCTGCCGTTACGGGGGTGAGGAGTTCGCCATCATCCTGCCGGTGGCGGACGCCGAGGCGGCGGTGGTGGTGGCGGAGCGTATACGCAAGGCCGTGGAAACCGCGCAGATCCCGCACACGGAAGGGGCGCAGCGTGATGTGGTGACCGTCAGCATCGGCTGTGCCACAGCCACCGGCGTGGGCGTGGAACCGGCCCTGCTGATTGCTCGGGCCGATGCCGGCGTCTACCGGGCCAAGAGCCGGGGACGCAATCGCGTCGAGGGCGTCGCCGAGCCCGGTGTCTCCCCGTAGGTAAACGCTGAACCGGGAGGGGCGCGCGAATCGCTCGGCGTGTCCTCGGCGCCTCCTTTAATCCCCCTGCACGGATCGGTATACTGCCCGCCTTCTGCGCTATCGCGCCAAATACACGTGGCCTCTCGTATGGGTCACCACTGTCGGGAGAATTCCCCCATGCCAGTAATCACCCTTCCGGACGGCAGTCAGCGCGAATACGCCGAACCCGTGCCCATCTCCCGGGTTGCCGGGGACATCGGCAGCGGCCTTGCCAAGGCGACGCTGGCCGGGCGCGTCAATGGCGAGCTGCGCGATGCCTGCGATCTCATCGAGGCCGATGCCGAGCTGCAGATCATCACCCCGCGGGACGACGAAGGCCTGGAGATCATCCGCCACTCCTGCGCGCACATGCTCGGCCAGGCCGTGAAGCAGCTCTACCCCGAAGCGCAGATGGCCATCGGGCCGGTGGTGGAAGGCGGCTTCTACTACGATATCCGCTTTGACCCCGGTTTCACGCCGGACGATCTGGAAAAGATCGAGCAGCGCATGGCGGAGTTGATCGACCAGGAATACGACGTCATCAAAGAGGTGACACCGCGGGAGGAAGTGCTGCGGATCTTCCGCGAGCGCGGCGAGGACTACAAGGTCCAGCTGGTGGAGGACATGCCGGACGTGTCCCATATGGCCTTGTATTACCACCAGGAATACGTGGACATGTGCCTGGGTCCCCACGTCCCCAATACCCGCTTCTGCAAGGCCTTCAAGCTCACCAAGCTGGCGGGCGCCTACTGGCGCGCCGACGCCAGCAATGAAATGCTCCAGCGCATCTACGGCACCGCCTGGGGCGACCGCAAGGCGCTCAAGGCCTACATGAAGCGGCTTGAAGAGGCGCAGAAGCGCGATCATCGCCGTATCGCCCGGTCGCAGGATCTCTTCCATGTCCAGGAAGAGTCGCCCGGCATGGTCTTCTGGCACGACAAGGGCTGGCGCATTTACCGGGTGCTGGAAGACTACATCCGCAACCTGCTGCGCGAGCACGACTACCAGGAAGTGCGTACGCCGCAGCTGGTGGATCGCAGCCTATGGGAGAAGTCCGGGCACTGGGAGAAGTTCGGCGACGATATGTTCTATACGGAGTCCGAAAACCGGACCTATGCCGTCAAGCCCATGAACTGCCCCTGCCACGTGCAGATCTTCAACCAGGGCCTGAAGAGCTATCGCGACCTGCCACTGCGTATGGCGGAGTTTGGCTCCTGCCATCGCAACGAGCCCTCGGGCACGCTGCACGGGCTCATGCGTGTGCGCAACTTCGTCCAGGACGACGCCCACATCTTCTGCACCGAGGATCAAGTGCAGTCCGAAGTGGCGGCGTTCATCGACATGGTATTCCGCGCCTACCGGGAGCTCGGTTTCGAGGACGTGCTCATCGCCCTGTCCACGCGTCCGGCCAAGCGGGTGGGCTCCGATGCCGTGTGGGACAAGGCTGAAGCGGCCCTGGAGACGGCTCTGGACAACGCCGGCCTGGACTACACTCTGCAGCCCGGCGAGGGTGCCTTCTACGGTCCCAAGGTGGAATTCTCATTGAAGGACTGTCTGGGGCGGGTGTGGCAGTGCGGTACGATCCAGGTGGATTTTGCTCTCCCGGGTCGGCTTGGCGCGAGTTATGTGGCCGACGACGGCTCCCGGTGCGAGCCGGTGATGCTCCATCGTGCCATCCTGGGTTCCTTCGAGCGGTTCATCGGTATTCTCATCGAGGAACATGCCGGAGCGCTGCCACTGTGGCTCGCTCCGGAGCAGGTGGTGGTGATGAATATCACCGATCGCCAGGCAGATTTCGCTGTTGAGGTGGAAAAAACCCTTCGTAGTCGCGGATTTCGCGCCTCCAGCGACTTGAGAAACGAGAAGATCGGCTTTAAAATCCGCGAGCATACTTTGCAAAGGATCCCCTATATGCTGGTCATCGGGGATCGCGAGATGGATTCCGGATCCGTGGCCGTGCGCACTCGCTCGGGGGAAGACCTGGGCGCGATGCCTGTATCAGACCTGATCGACAGGCTCGAGGCAGAGGTTGCACGGCGAAATCGTGGTACAGCGGAGGATTAAAGCATCGCTCTGAAAAACAAGCGCAAACGCCCCGCGCAGGGTGACGACAAGAACGTCAATGACGAAATTCAGACGCAGCAGGTCCGGCTGATCGATCAGGACGGCGAGCAGGCCGGGATCGTGTCGCTGGAAGATGCGCTGCAGCGGGCGGAAGACGCCGGTCTGGACCTGGTAGAGATGGTTCCGGACCCGGAGACAGCTGTTTGCCGGATCATGGATTACGGCAAACACAAGTTCGAGGCGAGCAAGAAGCAGCAGGCCGCCAAGAAGAAACAGAAGCAGGTGCAGCTCAAGGAAGTGAAATTCCGCCCCGGCACGGACGAGGGGGACTACAATGTCAAGCTGCGCAATTTGCGGAAGTTTCTTGAAGACGGGGACCGCGGCAAGGTCACGCTGCGTTTCCGGGGCCGGGAGATGGCCCACCAGGATCTCGGCCTCAAGCTGCTTGAGCGCGTGGAGGCGGATCTCGAAGACATCGCCGTGGTGGAGCAGCGCCCGAAGATGGAAGGGCGCACGATGGTGATGATGCTGGCACCGCGCAAGAAGTAACCGAACGGTATCGTAATGCTGCATGGCCAGCCTGGTGCTGGCCTGCTGTTTTTTTGACTGGAGACTGGCAATGCCCAAGATCAAGACAAATCGCGGCGCCGCGAAGCGCTTTGCGAGAACGGGGTCGGGTCGATTCAAGCGCAAGAAGGCGTTTGCCAATCACATCCTGACCAAGAAGGCGCAGAAGCGGAAGCGCAACCTGCGCGGCTTTACGCTGGTCCACAAGCGGGATCATGACAGCGTGCGGCGTCTTCTGCCGTACAGCTGAAGCATCAAATCTGGGAGTCTGAGACATGGCACGAGTCAAACGGGGTGTCACCGGCCGCGCGCGGCACAACAAGGTGCTGGCCCGGGCCAAGGGGTACTACGGCGCCCGCAGCCGCAGCTGGCGGATCGCCAACCAGGCGGTCTACAAGGCCGGGCAGTATGCCTACCGGGACCGCCGGCAGCGCAAGCGCCAGTTCCGTGCGCTGTGGGTGACGCGCATCAACGCCGCTGCCCGCATCAACGGCCTGTCCTACAGCCGGCTGATCAATGGCCTGAAGAAAAGCAACATCGAGCTGGACCGCAAGGTGCTGGCCGACATGGCGGTGTTCGACAAGGCCGGTTTTGCCGCCGTCGCCGAGCGCGCCAAGGCGTCGCTCCAGGGCTGAGCCGGCCTGCCACCGGTCGTCCGCCCGTTGTGGGTGGGCTCGGGATGAAGGGAAAGGTAGGCCAGACCTTTCCCTTTTTTTGTGATGGTGCCGTGACCCGGGGGATTCCGGGTCGCTGCCGTGACGGCGGAAGCGCATGAGCACGCAACGATCCGAGGAACTCGACGCCCTGGTTCAGGAAGCCCTGGCGGCCGTCCGTGAAGCCGGCAATGCCCGCGATCTGGACGCGGTGCGGGTGGCGTACCTGGGCAAGAAGGGGCAGATCACCGCCCAGCTGAAGCAGCTGGGCAAGCTGCCGGCCGACGAGCGCCCCGCCGCCGGCCAGGCCATCAATGCTGCCAAGGAAGAGGTTCAGGCAAGGCTGGAGGCCCGCCGGGAAGAGCTGGAGAATGTCAGTCTACAGGCGCAGCTCGAGCGCGAAGCGGTGGACGTCACCCTGCCCGGGCGCGGCCGGGATACCGGTGGCCTGCACCCGGTGACCCGCACGCTGGACCGTATCGATGCGCTGTTCGCCAGCATGGGGTTCCGTGTCGCGGAAGGGCCCGAGATCGAAGATGACTACCATAACTTCGAGGCCCTGAATATACCGGCGCACCATCCGGCCCGGGCCATGCATGACACCTTCTATTTCGACGCCACACGGTTGCTGCGGACGCACACCTCGCCGGTGCAGATCCGGGTGATGGAGAACGAGGGGGCACCCGTGCGCATCATCGCGCCGGGCCGCGTCTACCGTTGTGACTCGGATCTGACGCACTCGCCGATGTTCCACCAGGTGGAAGGCCTGCTGGTGGACGAGGGGATCACGTTTGCGGATCTGAAGGGGGCTCTGCACGACTTCCTGGAGGCGTTCTTCGAGCAGCGCCTGGAAGTCCGGTTCCGGCCGTCCTACTTCCCCTTCACTGAACCCTCCGCCGAGGTGGACGTCCAGTGCGTGCACTGCGGCGGCGCCGGCTGCCGCGTATGCGGCGGCAGCGGCTGGCTGGAAGTCCTGGGTTCGGGGATGGTGCATCCGAAAGTCTTCGAATACTGCGGCATCGATCCCGAACGCTATACCGGCTGGGCCTTCGGCATGGGCGTCGAGCGCCTGGCCATGCTGCGATACGGCGTCAACGATCTGCGCCTGTTCTTCGAGAACGATCTGCGCTTCCTGCGCCAGTTCCGCTAGGAGTCCTCATGAAGATCAGTGAACAGTGGCTGGCGGAGTGGGTGCCTGCGGAGCTGGATACGCAGACACTTGCCCACCGTCTGACCATGGCGGGGCTGGAAGTGGACGGCATCGAGCCGGCCGCGCCGGCCTTCAGTGACGTGGTGGTGGGCGAGATCATCGACTGCGCCCCCCACCCCGACGCCGACAAGCTCTCCCTGTGCCGGGTGAATGACGGCACCGACGAGCCCCTGCAGGTGGTCTGCGGCGCGCCCAACGCCCGTGTCGGATTGCGCGCGCCCTTCGCGCGGGTCGGCGGCGAGCTCCCCGGGGGCATGCGGATCAAGCGGGCTAAACTGCGCGGCCAGGAATCCTTCGGCATGCTGTGCTCCGCGCGGGAGCTCGGTCTCAGCGAGGATGCCGCCGGTCTGCTGGAGCTGCCCTCCGACGCACCCGTTGGTCAGGACCTGCGCCAGTGGCTGCAACTGGATGACCAGGTCATCGAGGTGGACCTTACCCCGAACCGCGGTGACTGCCTGGGCATGATCGGCGTCGCCCGGGAGGTGTCCGCGCTCACCGGCGTCGACGTCCGTGCCGCCGAGGTGGCGCCGGTTGCCGCCGGCATTGATGACACCGTCGGCGTGGAGCTGCGTGACCCTGAGGCCTGCCCGCGCTACGTTGGCCGGGTGATCCGGGGTGTGGACGTCACCGCTGCCACCCCCGTCTGGATGCAGGAGCGGCTGCGCCGTGCCGGGGTGCGTAGCCTCGGGCCGGTAGTGGACGTCACCAACTACGTCATGCTGGAGCTGGGGCAGCCCATGCATGCCTTCGATCTGGCGAAGATCCATCAAGGGATCATCGTGCGCCAGGCGGACGCCGGCGAGAAACTGACCCTGCTCGGTGACGAGACCGTTGAGCTGCAGGCAGGCACGCTGGTTATCGCCGATCACCGCGGGCCGCTGGCCATGGCGGGCGTCATGGGCGGCGCGCCGTCCTCCGTGACCGATGACACCAGCGACATCCTCTTCGAGAGCGCCTTCTTTGCCCCGGAGGCCATGGCCGGGCGGGCGCGGGCCTACGGCCTGCATACGGATTCCTCCCACCGCTTCGAGCGCGGGGTCGACCCGGCCGGGCAGGTGCGGGCCGTGGAGCGCGCGACGGCCCTGCTGACAGGCATTGCCGGCGGGCGCCCCGGTCCGGTGGTGGACGAGCAGGTGCCCGCCGAGGTGCCGACGGAGCGCACGGTTACCCTGCGCTCTGCTCGCGTGCGGGAACTCCTGGGCATGGAGATCCCCGCCGATGAAGTCGCCGACATTCTCCAGCGCCTGGGCATGAGCCTGGCGGAGAACGACAAGGGCTGGCAGGTCTCGGTACCCGCCTACCGGTTCGATATCAGTATCGAGGCCGACCTGATCGAAGAGCTGGCCCGGGTGCACGGCTACGACCGCATCCCCGAGACACGCCCGGCAACGCCTACGCTCATCCAGCCGCAGCCGGAGGGGCACGTGGCCCTGACGCGGCTGCGCAGCGCCCTGGTGGACCGCGGCTTTCAGGAGACCGTCACCTACAGTTTCGTCGAGCCGGGCCTGCAGCGCCTGCTGGACCCGGATCACGAGCCCGTGCCCCTGGCCAATCCCATCTCCGCCGAGCTTGCGGTGATGCGCACCTCGCTCTGGCCCGGGCTGGCCCGGGCCGCAGTGCATAACCGTCACCGGCAGCACCAGCGGCTGCGTCTGTTCGAGACCGGGCTGCGCTTCCGGGGTTCCCTGGATCAACTGAAACAACAGCCCATGCTGGGCGCCATGGTCATGGGCCCGGTGCAGCCCGAACAGTGGGGCGAAGCCACCCTGGCGGTGGACGTCTTCGATCTCAAGGGCGATCTTGAGGCCGTGCTGGCGCTCACCGGCCGCCCCGAGGCATTCTCCTTCGTCGCCGACCGCCATCCGGCGCTGCACCCGGGGCAGAGCGCC
>SKYZ01000416.1 GCA_007127625.1 Aquisalimonas sp.
CGGCGAACCCGGCTGCGGGTGCTGCCCGCATGATCCGCCATCGGGGCCTGTCGTTGTCGTGGTCGCTGCATTTCCCCGTCAATCAGTGATTTGTAACTTATTGTTTTCTTGGTTGATAGCGATAGAAGGAGAGCGCCCCAGGGAGGCTCTCCGAACTTGTGGAGTACATCACGCTTGTCCCGCCGGGCGATGAATACACTGCGCACATCAAGAAAACGAACGGGGCCCAACGGCTGTCGGGGACGCCGTTCGGCTTAAGCTTTCACGGCGGGGGATCGTCATGGGGTCGACAGTTGTCTACAAGCCATTATCCATGATCGTGCCTGGTGAGCGCCTGGCACGGGATCTCGTCGACGAAAACGGCCAGGTGCTGCTCCAGGCCGGCGAGTCGCTGGATTCCCGCCACTGCCGTCGGCTCAGTGTCTGCGGCATCGACACGGTTCCCGTGGAGGGGGTGGACGGCCAGGCGCTGGAAGCATCCCGCCGCGCCTCCGTGGAACGCTCCCTGGAGCACCTGTTCCGACACTGGCGTTCCTCGCCGGGAATGAACCACCTGCGTGCTCTTCTGGCGCATCATCGCCGGGAGGAATCGCGTCAGTGACCGTCCACCACCGCCTGGATAGCGAGCAGGCGCTGCGACATCTCCCCGGTCTGCCGATGACTCCCGCCGCCGCCCTGGCGGAGTTGCGGGGCGCGGACGCCTCCAGGGCCCGTGTCGCCGAAATCCTGCAACAGGACGCCGGCGTTGCCGCACGCCTTCAGCGGGTGCTCGAGTCGTCGTTCTTTGCAACGGGTGAATCGGTGGATGGCCTGTCGGCAGCGTGCAGGCAGTTGCCGGTGAAAAGCCTGGAGCGGGCCGTGATCGCTTCCGCCGTGCTGGGCCAGTTCCCGGGCGGGCGAGGGGGCGGCCTCGATCGTGACGGCTTCTGGGAACACTCCGTCGGTGTCGGGGTGATCGCCCGAACTCTGGCCGAATCCCTCGGCGAGAACGCGGAGCTGGCGTTCACCGGCGGGCTACTGCACGACCTCGGGCGTATTGTCCTGGATGTCTACTTTCCGAGGGAATTCCTGGGTGTGCTGCGTTACCAGGGGCGTCACGACACCTGGATCCGGGATGCGGAACTGGCGGTGCTCGGTTTCGACCACTGCCGCATCGGTGGCAGAGTTGCGCGCCACTGGGGGCTGCCCGAGGATCTGGCCGAGGTGATCCGCTGCCACCACCAGCCCGACGGTGCCGGTGTACGCCACGCCGCCACCCTGATCGTGCATCTCGCCGACGTGCTGGCGCGGGGGCTGGAATTCGGCGACCCGGGCGACGACACGATTCCGCTGCTGTCTCAGGTGGCGATGAAGCGCCTTGGCCTGAACTGGGAGGCGCTGCGGGTTGGGCTGCAGCAGGTCGAGGGACAGTTGCCGGAGGCCCGGCGGCTGGTGCATGCCACCATTGGCGCGGATGCAAGTGCCTCGGCCTGAGTGCGCGCCTTGCTCGAGTCCGCGTCGCTTTAGATCTTCCGGAACCGCATGGACAGGTCGACTGCGCGCACATGCTTGGTCATGGCGCCGACGGAGATGAAATCCATACCCGTGGCGGCGATGGCGGCAAGGCCCTGTTCCTCGATATTCCCCGACGCCTCCAGTCTGGCGCGGCTGCCGGTACGTTCGCGGGCCGCCGCCAGGTCCTCCAGGGAGAAATTGTCCAGCAGGATGATGTCCGCCCCCGCGGCAAGGGCCTCGTCCAGTTCGTCCAGGTTCTCGACTTCCACCTCCACGCTGATGCCCGGATGGAGGCGCTGACTGGTGGTCACGGCAGCGGTGATGGAACCGGCCGCCATGATGTGATTCTCCTTGATGAGGATGGCGTCGTAGAGTCCGTGCCGGTGATTGGTGCCGCCACCGCAGGCCACCGCGTACTTCTGTGCTGCGCGCAGGCCGGGAACGGTCTTGCGGGTGTCGAGAATCCGGGTGCCAGTGCCTGCCAGGGCGTCGGCGTAGCTGCGGGCGCTGGTAGCGGTTGCCGACAGCAGCTGCAGGAAATTCAGAGCCGTGCGTTCACCGGTGACCAGGCTGCGGGCCGGCCCCTCGAGTTCGCACAGAAGGGTATCCTCCGCGACCCCATCGCCGTCGTTCACATGCCAATGAACCCGCACCGCGGGATCGAGCTGGCGGAAGGTCTCGTCGAACCAGGGGCGCCCACAGATCACTGCCGGTTCGCGGCTGATGACCGTGGCTGCCCCCGCACGGTCGCCGGGAATCAGAGCTGCCGTGAGATCGCCGGGGCCGACGTCCTCGGACAGGGCCCGCTGGACATCATCTCTGACTGTGGGGGGGGTGGTGCTCATTGCCGCTGGCTGTCATTGTCGTCGCCCGGCTCCTGCGGCGAACCACTGTGCAGGTAGTGTCCCGTGCGGTCGAGATTGTCCCGCAGCTCGTCCTTCAGGGTCTTCTCCCACAGCGGTGCGCCGGTGAAATAGCCGGCGCGACCGATCATGTGCGCGGCCACCGGTGCCGTGAGCACCACGAAGGCAAGGATGGCGACAGCACGCACCGAGACTTCCGGTGACGTGAAGTAGATCCCTGACGCAACGGCGATCAGCCCGGCGCCCAGCGCCCCGGCCTTGGTGGTGGCATGCATGCGCAGCAGCAGATCCGGCATGCGCACCGCGCCAATGGCGCCGATGAGGATCAGCAGGGCGCCAGCGAGCAGCATGATGGCGGTCAGTACCTCACTCATCGGTCTTGCCTCCGCGCTCCAGGAAGCGGGCAAAGCCCACGGTGGCCATGAAGGCCGTCAGTGCGAGGACCAGTGCCACGTCCATGAAGGCGGGACGACCCACCTGAATGGCGTAGACCACCATGATCGCCACGGCGATCAGGGCGATCAGCTCCAAGGCCACCACGCGGTCGGCGAGGCTTGGACCCAGCACCAGGCGCACGCCGGTCAACGCCAGCGCGAGCACCAGGATCAGCAACGTTGCAACGGCGACCCATTCCATCAGGAAGTCCCCTTAGCTGAGCAGTTCGACAACACGGCGTTCCAGGTCCTTGAGATCGGCCCGCAGGGCGTCCTCGTCGTCGATGTGCATGGCATGGATGTAGAGCACGCGATGGTCGTTGGAGACATCTATGCTGAGCGTTCCCGGTGTCATGGAAATGAGATTCGCCAGAATCGTGATGGCGGCTTCGCTGCGCGTATCCAGGGGCACACCAATGACTCCGGGCCGCATGTAGTGGGTTGGCGTGAGGACTTCGTAGGCCACGCGCAAGTTCGACAGGATCAGCTCCCAGATGTAGAAGAGCGTGAAGCCGATGACCTGCGGAATCTTGCGGGTGTAGCCCACCATGGTGCCGGTGGTGCGGCCCACCAGGGCCAGCACCAGGTAGCCGAAGATGAAGCCGGCCAAGAAACCGCTGCCGGTGAAATTCCCGGTCAGTGCCACCCAGACGAAAGCCAGCAGGATGTTCCAGATGAACAGGCTCATTGGTCACCCCCCAGCACGGCATCCACATAGATCTGCGGGTCCAGCATCTGTTCGGCTGCCGTCATCAGCACCTCGTACACCGGCTGCATGCCCACGCCCAGCAGAACGGCCAGCAGCGACAGGGCGCCAATGGGTAGCAGCATGATGGTCAGCCCCTTCTCGGACACGCTCTGCTCGAAACGGCGCGCGCGTTCGGCGTATTCCTCGGGCTGGGGCTTCCAGAAGGCCTCGGCCCAGATCTTGACCATGGAGTAGAGCGTCAGCATGCCCACCCCCAGGGCCACGGCGACGATACCCCAGCTGGCTTCCTCGACGCCGGCGCGCACCAGCATGTACTTGCCGATGAACCCGGACAGCGGCGGAATCCCGGCCAGCGACAGGGCCGAGGCCAGGAACAGAATGCCCAGAAAGGGACGTTCCCGCCACAGGCCACCGACCTGCTTGAGCTCGTGACTGCCGCGCAGGAGGTAGATGACACCGCCGATCAGGAACAGATTACTCTTGGCGACGATGTTGTGGATGATGAAGTAGATGCCGCCCGCCAGGGCCAGGGGCGTGAACAGGGCCAGGGCCATGAACATGTAGCCGATCTGGCTGACGATGTGGAACGACAGGATGCGGCGGATCTCGTAGTAGCGTGCGGCACCGAGCACGCCCGTGACCATGGTGAAGCCGCCGATCCAGAGCAGGATCTCGTGGGTGTAGCCGACGTCGTGGTTGAACAGCAGCGAGAAGAAGCGGAACAGCGCGTACACGCCCACCTTGGTGAGCAGGCCGGCGAACAGCGCCGAGATTGCGACCGGCGGTGTGTGGTAGGACGCCGGCAGCCAGAAGAACAGCGGGAACGCCGCCGCCTTGATGCTGAACGCCACCAGGTAGAGCATGCTCACCACGGTCACCAGGCCCTGGTTTTCCACTTCGGCAAGCTTGCCCACCAGATCCGCCATGTTCAGCGTGCCGGTCATGCCGTAGGTCAGACCCACCGCCGAGAGCAGCATGATGGATGACAGCAGGTTCAGGGTGACGTACTTGATCGCCCCCTCCATCTGCGCCCGCTCACCGCCCAGGATCAGCAGCGCGAAGGACGCGACCAGCAGCACTTCCACCCACACGTACAGGTTGAAGATGTCGCCGGTGAGGAACGCACCGCACACACCGGAGAGAAGCAGGTGCAGCAGCGGGTAGTAGCCGAACTTCTCGTGGTCCTCGCTCATGGTGGGCAGCGAGTAGAGCGCCACGGCAAACCCCATGAGCGCGGCCATCAGGGTCATTACCGCACCGAGAATGTCCGACACCAGGACGATGCCGTAGGGTGCCGGCCAGTCGCCCAGGGCGATGGTGAGCACACCGGTCGGCGATGTGTAGGTGTTGTACAGCAGAACAATGCTGGCGATCAGCAGCGCGCCGGTGCCAATGACACCCAGCCAGCGCTGCGCCGCATTGGACTTGTACAGGACAATGGACAGCGACCCGAAAAGGAACGGGATAACGACCGGAAGTGCAACTTCTGGGCTCACGTGTCGGTACTCCGCATTTTGTCCAGATCATCCTCCTTCACGACCTGATAGGCGCGGTGGATCAGTACGACGGCGAATGCCAGAACGCCGAAGCCGATAACGATGGCCGTGAGAATCAACGCCTGGGGCAGCGGGTCTGCCCAGCCGCCCGCCGGCAGCGTCTCGCCCGGGGCAATCAGGGGCGGCAGGCCGCGTTCCAGGCCGGAGACCGTGAAGATCAGCAGGTTGGCGCTATTGCTGAGCAGGATCAGCCCGATGACCAGCTTCACCAGAGAACGGCGCAGCATCATGTAGATGGAGGCTGCGAACAACGCACCCACCACGAATGCCATGAGGGTTTCCATGTCAGTCCTCCGCTTCCGCCAGGGCGAGCACGATGGCCATCACCGAGCCGATCACCACCATGTAGACGCCGATGTCGAACACCAGCGGCGTGGACAGCTTGATTTCGCCCAGCACCGGCACTTCCACGGGCCACCAGATCGCGGCGAAGAACGCCCGCCCCTGAAAGATGGCGGGAATGCCGCTGAGGGTGGCGATGAACAGTCCGGCTCCGAGCATCATGCGGGGCTCCATCCACATGATGTCGCGGGCGCCGCGAGTGTCGAAGGCGAAGGCGTAGAGTGAGAACGCCACCGCCGCCACCAGGCCGGCGATGAAGCCGCCACCGGGTTCATCGTGGCCGCGCAGCAGCACGAACAGGGAAAACAGCAGCAGCAGCGGCATCATGAACCGCGTGGCCGTGCGCAGAATCAGGGAATCCATGCCGGTCATTGGGCCTTGTCCTCCGCGCGGAATCGGATCATGGCGTAGACGCCGATGGCGGCCAGACCGATGACGAAGATCTCGCCCAGGGTGTCCAGCGCCCGGAAGTCCACCAGAATGACGTTGACGATGTTGCGGCCGTGGCCTTCCGGCTCACTCCAGGCGACCAGGGTGTCGGAAATGGGTTCGGCAACCGTGGCATCGTTCACCGCCAGGATCAGCAGGGTCATCAGCCCGCCCAGGGACAGTGCCACCGCGGCGTCACGGACCCGCGTGCCGGCACTGGAGTAGTTGATGAACTCGGGCAGGCGGAACAGCACCAGCACCAGCAGAATCACGGTGAGAGTCTCCACCATGATCTGCGTGGTTCCCAGGTCCGGGGCACTGAACAGCACGTAGATCAGCGCGATACCGAAGCCGACGATTCCGAGCGTGGCCACGGCGCCTAGCCGTGACCGCGTCACCGAGGCGAATACCGCGCCGGCAACCACCAGCGCGGCCACCACAGCCTCGTAGAGGTTCACGTCCGCCAGTGCCAGCGGCATGGGCGTGTCGGTGTGACCCAGCAGCGTCCAGCCGGTGAGGCCGACGATGGTGAGCACGATCACCAGCAGATAGTTGCTCATGTAGCCGTTCTGGAGAATCCGGGTCTGCCATTCGGCGACCCAGACGATGGCATCCATGAAGCGTTCGTAGCCACGCTCGGCGCCGAAGCGGTCAATGAACGTCAGCCGCTTGAAGCCATCCAGGACGGTGTCCCACTTCCAGAACAGGACCAGCCCCAGGATGACGGCCAGGATACTCATCATCAGCGGGGCGTTGATGCCGTGCCAGAGGTAGAGTTCCACCGACAGCTCGGCGCCGAACACGGCCGCCACGGCCGGCTGTACGATGGCCATGGCGGGGATGAACCCGGCCAGACCGAAGATCAGGCTGAGCCCGGCCAGAACCACGGGGCCGGCCAGCATGGATGGCGGTGCCTCGTGGGGCGTCTTCGGGGTCTCCTTGCGCGCGCCGGTAAAGGGCCGCAGCGCGAACACCGCCGCCATTGCAACAATCATGATTGCCGACAGCACCGCCAGGGTGGCGGTGAATACGGCCATGCCGCCGCGTGCCCCGAGGGTGGCCTCGAACATCAGTTCCTTGGCGATGAACCCGAACAGCGGCGGCAGCCCGGCGAGGGACAGGGCGGCGACGCAGGCGGCGATGAAGGTGATCGGCATGACGTGCCGCAGGCCGCCCATTTTCGTGACGTCCTTGGTGCCGGTCTCGTGATCCAGTGCGCCCGCCAGCATGAACAGGGCCGCCTTGTACAGCGCATGGGCCAGCAGGAAGGTCATGGCTGCAATGATGGCGCCTTCGGTGCCGATGCCGATGAGCATGGTCAGCGTGCCCAGCGCCATGATGGTGGTGTAGGCGAGAATTGCCTTCACCCCGGTGCTGCGCAGCGCCATCACTGAGCCGGTGAGCATGGTCAGGGCGCCGAAGATGCCCAGCATGTAGAACCACAGGTCGCTTTCCGCCATGGCCGGGTTCAATCGGGCCATGAGATAGACCCCGGCTTTCACCATGGTGGCGGAGTGCAGGAATGCCGACACCGGCGTGGGCGCCGCCATGGCGTTGGGAAGCCAGAAGTGGAACGGCACCTGGGCCGACTTGGTGAAGGTGCCGAACAGGATGGCCAGCAGCATGCCGGTGAAGAACGGTGCCGCGTGCATATCCTCCGCGGCGAGGATGCCCGAGAGGGTGTACTCACCGCCCGCGGCCACGGCCAGCATGACCAGCCCGGCCAGCAGCGCCAGGCCGCCGGCCACGGTGACGATCAGCCCCTGCAACGCGTACCAGCGGGCGTTCTTGTCCTCGTGGTTGAAGCCGATGAGCATGTACGAGGTGATGCTCGTCAGCTCCCAGAACACGAACAGGGTGATGATGTTGTCCGAGACTACCAGCCCCAGCATGGAGGCCATGAACGCGAACATGATCGCGTAGAACCGCGGCAGGTACTCGTGCCCGTGCAGGTAGCCGCCGGCGTAGATGATGATGAAGGTGCCGATACCCGAAATGAGCAGGGCGAACAGCAGGCTCAGGCCATCCACCAGGAAACTCAGGTTGACGTCCAGGCCAGGAATCCAGGGGTAAGTGATGATGACGGATTCGCCATCCGCGATGGCCGGCACCCAGGTCAGGAAATAGACGAACAGCGCCGCCGGCAAAAGGGCCAGGAGCCAGCCGGCGCGCTCGCCGAAGGATCGAGTGAGCCACGGCGCCAGCGCGCACAGAATGAAACCGGACAGTACGGCGAGAAGCATTGTTCGGCCTACCCCCCAATGGTCGCGGACCCGCGCAAACAGCCCGAGACCTTAGCCTAGCTGCCCCCGCCGGACAAGGTATGGCGGGGGCAGCACGAAGCGGTGTCAGGCGACGCTGATGCCGTCGTCCAGGTAGACATCCTGGATCGCGCGCAGCAGTTCCACGCCCTGTTCGCGCGGCTTCTGGAATGCCTTGCGCCCGGAGATCAGGCCCATGCCGCCGGCACGCTTGTTGATCACGGCCGTGCGCACGGCGTCGGCGAGATCGGTGGCGCCGGAACCGCCACCGGAGTTGATCAGCCCCGCGCGCCCCATGTAGCAGCACGCCACCTGATAGCGGACCAGGTCGATGGGATTGTCGGTGGTGAGCTGTTCGTACACCGACTTGTGGGTCTTGCCGTGGCCCACCGCCGGGTAGCCGCCGTTGTTCTCGGCCAGCTTCTGCTTGACGATATCGGCATTGATGGTGGCCGCCAGGTGGTTGGCCTGGCCGCTCAGGTCGGCGGAGACGTGGTAATCGGTGCCGTCCTTCTTGAAGTCCGGGTTGCGCAGATAGGCCCAGAGCACCGTCGCCATGCCCAGCTCATGGGCGCGGGCAAAGGCCTCGCTGATTTCCTGGATCTGCCGGCGGGACTCCTCGGAGCCGAAGTAGATGGTGGCGCCCACGGCAGCCGCACCCATGTCGAAGGCCTGTTCGACGCTGGCGAACAGTGTCTGGTCGTAGATCTCCGGATAGGTCAGCAACTCGTTGTGATTGATCTTGACGATGAAGGGAATGCGGTGTGCGTACTTCCGCGCCACCGAACTCAGCACTCCCAGTGTGGAAGCCACTGCGTTGCATTCACCCTCCAGCGCCAGCTCGACGATGTTCTGCGGGTCGAAGCAGGCGGGGTTGGGCCCGAACGACGCTCCGGCGGAGTGTTCCACGCCCTGATCCACCGGCAGAATGGAGAGGTATCCGGTGCCGCCCAGGCGGCCGGTGTCGAACAACGCCTGGAGGTTGCGCAGAACGGCCGGTTTGCGGTCCTTCTGGGCCACCACCCGGTCAATGTAGTCGGCTCCCGGCAGGTGGAGGTGCTCCCTGGGAATGCCTTCGCAGCGATGGCTCAGCAGTGCTTCGGCTTCGTCGCCCAGCAGGGC
>SKYZ01000111.1 GCA_007127625.1 Aquisalimonas sp.
CTCACCGGTGATGACCACGTTATCGGTATTGAGCACACCATGGACGAACCCCGCCACCCACCACTCAGCAGTCATTTCCGCGGTGGCCCGCACCACACAACTCAACAGCCCCGCAACGGGATCCTCATCCCTCGCCGCCTCGGGCCAGTAGTGCTCGATGCTGTAGTCCACCAGCCGACGCAGCGCATCGTGCTCCCCCAGCAACTCCAGACGCTGGAAGGTGCCGATACGGATGTGGCTGTGGGACAGGCGCACCAGCACCGACGAGCGCGTCGGCGAAGGCTCGTCGTGGCGCATCAGCGGTTCGCCGGTCTCGATCAGACTCAGGCTTTTTGACGTATAGCAGCCCAGCGCCTCGAGCATCTCCGTCGCCAGGACCTCGCGCACGCCCCCCTTCAGGGTCAGGCGGCCATCCGCACCGCGGGACCAGGGCGTGCGCCCCGACCCCTTGGTGCCGAGATCCAGCAGGCGGCCATCCATCGGGTCACGGAGCTGGGCGAACAGGAATCCTCTGCCGTCACCGAGCTCGGGATTGTAGGTGCGAAACTGGTGACCGTGGTAACGCAGGGCCAGCGGTTGCTGGAGGTTATCCGGCAGGGGTTCGAATCCGGCAAAGTGCCGACACCACTCATCATCCGTCAGAGAACCGAGACCGACGCGCTGCGCCCAGGGCTGGTTCCGGAAACGCAGGCGGTGCTCGGGAAACGGGGCCGGCTCCACGACATCGTGGAACGCGTCACCGAGTTCCTGATGACAGGGAGCCGGCTGGTAGTCGGGTGCCACGGGCATACTTTACCTTCCACGGGGGACAAGATGGGGTTGGTTGGTCGCGGATCAGTCGACCGCAGGGTCGGCACCCCGCATTTCGACCTGGTACAGCGTAACATTCGCCAGGGCCAGGGCCTGCTCCACCGGAATCCACGGGATGGCCTCCGGGCCGCTGGCCGGCGTCAGGAGCAACGTCGCCAGGCCGCGCCGCCGCTGGAACCAGCTCTGCCGCACTTCCACGGCCTGTACGTTGATCAGCGGGAAGGTCACCGTGCGGCGCCCCAGCAACCCCCGTCGCACCACCACGTAGGGGCCATCGGTTCGCCAGCCCACCGCCCGCCAGCGCAGATGGCCCAGCACCCAGGCCAGCACCGGGACAGCCACCAGCCCGTAGAGCACATCAACACGCCCGCTCAGCCCCGCCATGACCACCGTCACCAGGGACAGGATCGGTACCAGCCGCAGCGCCACCGAGCGGCGGTAGTGCCGGTGCACCCGGCTGCACTCGGCGTCCAGGGCAAGCCCCGGCCAGAACTCCTGGACGAGCTCGCCGCCGCGCGGCTGCATGAGACCAGGCACCAGAAAGTTACGGCCGGCGTGATCGGCCGCCTGGGGCAGCCCCCCGTACTGCCGGCAGACCAGGTACCCCAGCCCCAGCAGTCGTCCCAGTGCCGTCTGGACCCACTCCACCGTCTGCAGCTTGGCGCCGGAGAGTTCCTGCTCCTGGCGATTGAACAGGCCACTGGACTGCACGAGGCGATCACCCGTGCGGCTCAGGGTGAAGGCGTAGAACCGCAGCCAGGCCACGATCACGGCGGCGGTCATGAGGACCAGCAGCAGCGTCAGCAGCACTGCCAGCGCCACCAGAACCGGCGCGTCACCAGCGCGCTCGACCCAGGCGGCGTCCTCCAGGTTCTCCAGGTACGGGCGGCCCAGACGCTCCAGGGGTTGCAGCACGGGCGCCAGCAGCGCCGCCACCAGGTAGATGGAGTTGCTGGTCAGGCCGTGCAGCGTCAGCGCGCCGGGCCGGATGCGGAACAGCTCCCGGCGCTGCGGGCCGGCTTCGTCGGTCTGTTCGGTCACCGTTTCCGGTGCTCCCGCATCCGGGGTGCTCAGCGCCCGGCGCAATGCCTCCGCCACCGAACTCGGGATACCGGGGAGTTCCAGCTCCGCGGTTACCCCCCCGGGAGTATCGGCGCTGAAGCGCACCACGCCGAAGGGGCGCATGTACGCCGGCTGCTCCAGGCTGACGTGCTGTACGCGCCCGGCGCTGACCTTGAGTTCGGTGCGCTCGAACAGGCCCTTCTGCACCAGCAGGACATCACCGTCGAAGCAGAAGCGAAACCGACGATAATAGAGGAGGCTCAACAGCAGTGCCGCCAGAAACGCCGCGCTGCCGGCGAGCACCACTTCGACCATGCCGATGCGCTCGATCACCGCCACACCGGCGCCGGCCCCCACCAGCACGGGAATGTTTTCGCGGGCAAAGCGGACCACGCCGCGGACGAACAGAAAGACCACCGCCCAGGGCGACAGGCGCTGCCAGTGGTCCAGGCGGTGCTCGTTCACGGGTTGTCGTCCGTCGGCGGGCCATCGGCGGTGCTTCCTTCACGGATCCGGTGAAGCAGGTGCTGGCGCAGGCGATCCGCCGTCTCCGAACGCAGGCCGGCCATGACAAGGTCGGCGCTGGACCCGCCGGCGGTAAAACAGGTGAGCCGCACCAGACCGAACAGCCTCTCCAGCGGACCGCTCACCGTCTCCACGTGCTGGATGCGGCATACCGGCAGGATGGTGGTGCGGCGCACCAGCAGGCCGCTGCTGTAGATGACGTCTTCCTGGCGCAGACCGAACGCCCGCCGCCGCGCCTCGATCGCGGCGAGCACCGCCACGCCGACCCCCACGAGCAGCACGGCGCCACCGAGCGCGGCCCGTACCGGCCATGGCAGCTCCGGCCCCACCGGCAACAGCGCCACGGCCACCGCCAGCGGCATCCAGAACAGCATCGTGCCCAGGACGCGGTAGGGCGCGAAGCGCGGCGACACCGGCGTCAGCGGCACGGCCTCCAGGGCGGGTAGTCCCTCGGGGGAGACTGGCGGATTGAATGGCTCCTGGCTCATGGGGCCTCGACCGTTGGTCCGTCAGCGCCGTGGCCGCACCACAAGGGTGCCGGCGATCAGGTCGTGGAGGCCCTGCTTGCGCGGATGAAAGGCCACCATGATATAGCCGATCATCAGCAGCAGAGCGGAGAGGATCTCGGCCAGGTAGCGTGCGGTGGCACGCAGGAACGAGATGCGCTGACCCTGCAGGTCGGTCACCTGCATGCCCAGGGCCATCTTGCCCAGGGTCGCCTGCCAGGCTGAGCTGTGCATGCCGGCCCAGTACAGCCAGGCGGCGATGGCTTCCAGGGTGTGCCACCAGGTCCATCCCGTGACGGCGTCGGCGGGCATGCCCTGCCCCCCACCCTGGCCACCATGCTGACCGGGACCCATGGTCCCCGGGGCGAACAGCCACTGCAGCACGGTGAGGACGGTGACGAGGATCACCACATCCACCAGCGCCGCACCGGCGCGTCGCCAGAAGCCACCGTAGTCGGCGATGTTGGCGGGCCGGTCGGTATAGGCTCCCGTTTCCCGGGCCACCAGGTGACGCTCGGCGGGGTCCATGGGCGCACCGCAGCTCTCGCAGAACCGGGCATCGGCGGAAGTTCGGGCACCACACTGGGGACAGTACATGTCACGCTCCATTGTTCATGTTCCGAGTCAGATGTGCTGCGTGCGACAAAGGCCGCGGCTACAGCCCGCCGGGCAGGTTGCCGGCGGCGTCGACGGGATTGCGACGCGGCGCGAACACCGCGTCGTTCCGGGTCTCGTTGAAGTGGGCAAGGGCCCACCGGACACTGGGGAATGCCAGGGCATCGTGGGGGATTTCGTCGGGATGGAACAGCGCCACCTCCCTGGACTCGGGCCCGGCGGCAACCTCCGGTGAGGTCAGGCGGGCGCGGTAGATCAGCTGTACCTGGCTGATGTGCTCGATGGAGTAGACACCAAGGAGCTGCTCGATCTCCATCTGCGCCCTGGCCTCTTCCCAGGCCTCCCGCAGCGCCCCGGCCTCGGCATCCTCGCCAAGTTCCAGATAGCCCGCCGGTAGGGTCCAGTAGCCGACCCGCGGCTCAATGGCCCGGCGGCACAACAGAATGCGGTCCCCCCAGTAGGCCACGGCGCCCACCACGATCTTGGGATTCTCGTACTGGATGAAACCGCAGTCGTCACACACCAGGCGTCGGCGGTCGTCCCCGTCAGGGATGCGCCGACTGAAGTTGGAGGGATCGAAGGGATTGCCGGTACTCATCGCCGGGAAGTGTACTCATCTTCGCCAGCGAATGCCTAGTGTCCCGTCCAGTGTGCTGCAATCCAACAAAGAAAGACGGGCGGGGTGAAACCCGCCCGTAATGGAGGGCAACCAACCACTTGAAGACGATTTACGACTCAGTTGCAGCCTTCAGCTCAACCTGGGCCTGGAACTCTTCGTCCTCATGGACGAAGTAGCCGATGTCCCGATACTCGCTGACGTCGATGCCTTCGGATTCGACGGCGTTCACCATCTCCTCGTTGGCGTCCGCCCGCAGCTCCTCGTAGGCTTCCGGGTCATCAGCGATCTCGCCAGCGTATTCGTCGCGGATATCCTTGATGGCATCGGAAGCCGCGATGAAACTGGAAATGGCATCATCTTCGATATCGCCGACCTCGATGGAGGGTGACTCGGCCATTTCCTGTTCGTACAGATCATAATCGTCGGCGCTCGCAGCCAGCGGCGCGGCAGACACAGAGGCCACGAACCCAGAAACCAGAACACTGGTGGTCATGCGGGCCTTGCGTTTCATGACGAACGTCTCCTTTGTCGCTGAGCGTGACGCCGAGCAGTTGTGGCATGCTGCGTTTCCGGCGTTTGCTCCCGGAGCCTTTCATGCATCGTGCCAACTTCATTGATCGCGGCGTGAGGCGGGTTGCCGCCGACCACCCCGGTACGGACCCCGCCTTGACCGCGTGCCACATTGGCACATGTGCCCATGGGCGCCGTCGACGCCTGCCCGGGGACGCCACCCGTGGCTGACTGGCTGCTCTCCCTGCTGCCGCCGGACCTACCGGCCCACGGGACGGGGTTGCTACTGGCGGCGAGCGCCGTGACCTCCTTCATCACCGCCGCGTTCGGCGCCGGTGGTGGGGTTCTGCTGCTTGCGCTGATGACGTTGTTCCTGCCCGCCACCGCCGTCATCCCCCTGCACGGCGTTATACAGGCGGGCTCCAACGCCGGGCGCACTCTGGTGACATGGCGTCATATCCAGTGGTCACTGGTCGCCGTGTTCTCTCTGGGGGGCATCGCCGGTGCCCTGGCGGGTTCCGGCCTCCTGGTCCAGCTCCGGACGGGGTGGCTGGAACTGGCCCTGGGGGCCTTCATCCTGTGGTCATGCTGGGCACCGCCGCTGGTCCTGCGACACGGGGGAGACGGACGAATCGCCCTGGGCGGCGGGGTCACCAGCCTGGTCACCCTGTTCGTGGGTGCCACCGGCCCGTTCGTGGCCGCCCTGTTCCGCCCGATGGGCCTGGAACGGCGGCGTCACGTAGGCACGTTCTCCGCCTGCATGGTGGTACAGCACGGCCTGAAAATCGGGGTGTTCGGGCTCCTCGGTTTCGCCTTCGGCCCCTACCTGCCGTTCCTCGCCGGAATGCTCGTCACGGGCTTCCTGGGCACTCTGCTGGGGCGCCTGGCCCTGGACCGGCTGGGCGATCGCCGCTTCCACTGGGTATTGAACGCGATTCTGACGCTCCTGGCGTTGCACCTGCTCTACCGAGGCGCCGTCGCGCTGTGGGGCTAGTGGCTAGTGTCCCGTCCCAGGACGGGACACTACGCGGGCTTGCCCAATGCGGTGTCCTGACGGACCATGAGCGCTGGCAATCACTGACGGCGGGACACCAATGACAAACTACGCCGCAGCGGCCGCCCCCACTGGCCTGCAGGAACATGCCCAGCGTCGGCATATCGCCGCCGAAGTCCATGCGCGGCCGTTCGAGGCCCTGAACGGGCCGTTGCGCGCCACCCATCTCGCTATGCTCAGCAGCGATGGCAATGCCGACCAGGAGCGGGTGCGCGCGCTGTGCGAGTCTCTGGAACAGACCCCACCGCAACCGGATGCCACCCACCACAGCGTCGACCTGGGGGGCTTCCGGCTGCGCTGGGAGCGGCATACGGAGTTCTCCACCTATACCTTTTTCATTACCGGCGTGGAGTCCGATCCCCTGGAGCCTTTCGCCCGCACGGCGCTGCAAATGGTGCCTGCGGACTGGCTGGCCGGGCTGCCGGGGGAACTGATTGCCGCCGTGCACCTGACCATGGAGGGTCGCTCCGCGCCGGAGCGGCCCGTTCACGAGCTGGCGGAGCTGTTCGGCACGGAAAACGTGGCCGGCAGCGAAGTGGCCGACGGCGCGGCGCGGGTCTATACCGATTTTCGCCTGCATGCCGACGGTTTCGGACGCATCCTCATCCAGGACCGGGGGCTTCCCTCGCGGCGTGCCGGCCGGCTGGTGCAGCGCCTGCTGGAGATCGAGACCTATCGCCTGCTGGCGCTGCTTGCCTTCCCCATGGCCCGCGAGGCAGGGGCCAAGCTCACCCAGCTGGAAAGTGATCTGGGAACGGTCACCCGGCGCATCACCCGCAGTGGCAGCCTGGAGAACGAGCAGACACTGCTGTCGGAGATCTCGGCCCTGTCGGCGGACCTGGAGCAGACCACCTCCCGCACCAGCTATCGCCTCAGCGCCGCGCGGGCCTACGATGCCCTGGTTCGTCGCCGCATTGAGAACCTCCGCGAACAGCGCATCCGCGAGCTGCAGACCATCGGTGAGTTCCTGGTGCGTCGCTTCCGCCCGGCCATGCGTACCTGCGAGTCCGTGGCGGAACGCCAGGAAAATCTGGCACAACGGCTCTCCCGCGCCGCCGATCTGCTACGCACCCGGGTGGACATCGCCCTGGAGGGGCAGAATCGCGATCTGCTCGCCTCCATGAACCGGCGCACCGACCTGCAGCTGCGACTGCAGCAGACGGTGGAAGGCCTCTCGGTGCTCGTCATGAGCTACTACGGCACCGGCCTGATCTACTACGCGCTGAACGGTCTGCACAGCGCCGGCGTGGAATTCAACGTCGATCTGGCCGTGGGGGCCGCGGTGCCCATCGTGGTGGTGAGTGCGTTCCTGGGCATCCGCTATCTAAGGCGCAAGGTCCTGGGGCCGGACGCGAGTCATTAGCCAGCGAGGGAGGCGCGCAAGGACCTCCCCTTACCCTTGGCCCTTCAACGGGGAAACCCGCCACCGGGAGGCATGCCGCCGCCCGGGGGCATGCCTCCACCACCGCCGAGCTGGCGCATCATCTTCTGCATGCCGCCTTTCTTGTTCACCTGCTTCATCATTTTCTGCATCTGCTTGAACTGCTTCAGCAGCTTGTTCACGTCCTGCACCTGGGTGCCGGACCCGGTGGCAATGCGACGCTTGCGTGAGCCGTTGATCACATCCGGGCGACGGCGCTCCGCCGGGGTCATGGAGTTGATGATGGCCACCAGCCGACGCACATCCTTGTCGTCCACCTGCCCCTTGACCTTCTCGGCCATACCGCCCATGCCAGGCATCTTGTCGATGAGGCTGCCGATGCCACCCATGTTGCCAAGCTGGCTCATCTGGTCACGGAAATCCTCCAGATCGAAGCCCTTGCCCTTCTTGAGCTTCTTCGCCAGACGGTCGGCGTCCTGCTGGTCGACGCCGCGCTCGACTTCCTCCACCAGGCTGAGCATGTCGCCCATACCGAGGATGCGCGAGGCGACCCGGTCGGGATGAAACGGCTCCAGTGCCTTGGTCTTCTCGCCGGTCCCCAGGAACTTGATGGGCTTGCCGGTGATCTGGCGGATGGACAGCGCCGCACCGCCGCGGGCATCACCATCGGTCTTGGTGAGGATGACCCCGGTGAGCGGCAGGGCATCGTTGAATGCCTTGGCAGTGTTGACCGCATCCTGGCCGGTCATGCTGTCCACCACGAACAGCGTCTCCACCGGCTCGATGCCTTTGTGCAGTTCCCCCACCTCGGCCATCATGGCCTCGTCCACGTGCAGCCGCCCGGCGGTGTCCACCAGCAATACGTCATGGAACTGCTTGCGGGCGTGCTCCACCGCCGCTCTGCCGATCTCCAACGGTTTCTGGCGACTGTTGGAGGGGAAGAAATCCACTTCCACCTCACGGGCCAGGGTCTCCAGCTGATCGATGGCTGCCGGACGGTAGATGTCGCAGCTCACCACCAGCACCTTCTTCTTCTCGCGCTCGCGCAGGTAGCGGGCGAGCTTGGCGATGCTGGTGGTCTTGCCCGCACCCTGCAGGCCCGCCACCATGACCACGGCGGGCGGGCGCACATTCAGGTCCAGGGCGTCATTGGCCTCGCCCATGACGCGAACGAGTTCATCCTTGACGATCTTGATGAACGTCTGCCCCGGCGTCAGGCTGCGCTTGACCTCCTCGCCCAGGGCGCGTTCCTTGACGTCACGCACGAAGTCCTTGACCACGGGTAGAGCGACGTCTGCTTCCAGCAGCGCCATGCGCACTTCCCGCAGACTTTCCTGGATATTCTCTTCGGTGAGCCGCCCCTGCCCTCGCAGGCGTTTCATGACGCCGTCAAGGCGCTCACTCAGGTTGTCAAACA
The DNA here is from genome assembly GCA_007127625.1 of Aquisalimonas sp. Lineage (GTDB taxonomy): Bacteria > Pseudomonadota > Gammaproteobacteria > Nitrococcales > Aquisalimonadaceae > Aquisalimonas. The sequence goes on from SKYZ01000111.1 coordinate 8,500, forward strand.
TGCCGTGGCCTCTCGCCGGTGATCGATGCGGAGATGGCAGGTCGCCCGGTAATCAACCGGAGCCCCGCCAGAAGTTCTGGTAACCGGCAAAGGTAACGCCTGGCCGCTGGCCGATCAATCACAGCCGGCCGCGGCCTGCTTTGCCCCCGGGTACATGTGTGCGATGATCCCGATTCTGAGGTCCCGGCCTGCGGGCGCCCGCCCGAGCCCGGCTCGTTTCGGCATTCAATGGATTCCATGTTCCCGACCCTCGTCTCCGCCGTTCTTTACCTGCTGGTTGGCGCCGGCCTTGCCTGGCGCCTGGCCCGGGGGCCGGAACAGCTGCCGTGGCGACGCAGTCTGCTGGTCGCCGGCTGGGCCGGACTGGTGCTGCACGCAACATCACTCTGGGCACACATGGAGACCCCGGTCGGCCTCGACCTGGGGCTGTTGAACGCGGCATCCCTGGTGGCGGCGCTGATGGTGCTGATGGTGCTGATCGGTGCCATTCGGCGCGCGATCGAGAATCTCATGGTCTTCATACTCCCCGTGGCCGCCCTGGTGCAGGTGATCAACCAGGCCTTCGGCGCCAGCACCGGCGCCATCACGCGCTTTCCGGCCGGGCTGGAAGTGCACGTCATTACCTCGGTTCTCGCTTTCAGTGCCCTTAACGTTGCGGTGATCCAGTCGCTGGTGCTGGCGTGGCAGGATCACCGC
>SKYZ01000004.1 GCA_007127625.1 Aquisalimonas sp.
ATCAGCCTGCGCATGGAGGGTCGGGCAGGCGCCTCCCCGGCGGACGGTGATGACCCGGGCGAGGACAACCCTCAGGACAACGCCCCTACCCCCGAGCGTTGACGCGAGGGAGTCAGGAAACGCTAAACGATTCGCGCGTGCCTCTGTCCGGGGCTATTCTTGGAAGCGCAGGCAGTTCCGGCCGGCGCGCTTGGCATCGTACAGCGCCCGATCCGCGGCACGCAGCAAGTCCTCGACCGACTCCCGCACCTCCTGCTCCCCTTCCTGCACCGCGACACCGACGGAGGCAGTGACGCTGAAGGTTGTACCGTGCTCGTCGTGATGCACGTGCTGCTCCACGGCGGTGAGCAGGCGATCGAACACCTGCGCCGCGTTGGCCGCCCCGGTACCGGGCAGCACGATGACGAACTCCTCGCCGCGGTAACGGGCCAGGGAGTCGCCGCTGCGCAGATGCTCTCCAAGCACTTCGCCGATGCTGACCAGCACGGAGTCCCCCACGGCGTGCCCATGGCGGTCGTTCACCGCCTTGAAGTAATCCAGATCCAGGAAACCCACTGCCAGGGGCCAGCCATGCTCGCAGGCCATGGCGAACTCCGACTCCAGCCGCTCGTCCATATAGCGTCTGTTGTGCAGCCCGGTGAGGGCATCGCGGCTGGCCGTCTCACGCCAGGCACGGCTGTTGCGCTCCAGGTCACTGGCGCGGCGATGCTGCTCGGCGACCTCGCTGATGAGCTGCAGGTTGCGCACAGCCAGCACCTCACGGGCTTCATCGACAATGCCCGCCGCCCGCCGGGGTGACATGATGTCCGTCTCGAACAGCTGCTCAAGCTCGGGTACGCGCTCCGCGACGCGATCAAGCAGCCTTTCCAGTTCGCTGCCTCCGAGGCCGAGCCAGTCATTGGCCTGGCCGCCAAGCCTTTCGGTGGCCTCCGTCCCGCCGTGGGCCAGAAACAGGTCGGCAACGCGACCGCTGAGCGCGACGCAGAAAACGCAGGGGCGAAGGCTTTCCGCACTGTCCACGCCCTCCGGGTCGTGGCTGCCCATGGCCGCCGTCGCCAGATACTCCGGCAATCCCCAGTACCGCATCAGCCACGCACCGGCGGCAGCGTGGTCGGTGCCGAGGGTCTCCCATTCACGACTCACCAGCTCATCGTGATCAGCATGCGCGGCCAGCAGGCTTCCGTATCGCTCCGGCAGCGCCGCCTCCAGGGCAAGCACGCCAATGTCCTGCAACAGCGCGGCCAGGAACAGCTCTTCCAGATCACGCCGGCCAAGCATCTCGCCCATGCAGCGGCAGGCCGTCGCCGCGATGAGTGCACGCCGCCAGACGGCCGCTAGCGCTCCGGGGCTGGTCGACGTCCCTCTGAGCTGGTCCGCCAGCGAGAAGCTCAGCCCCAGGGTCAGCGCCGAGTTCAGGCCGATGACTGCGACGGCCTGGTGCAGGTTGTTGCTGGACCTTCGCTTGGCGTACAGGGGTGAGTTGCTGACACGCAGAATACGACTGGCCAGGGCGGGATCCTGGGACAGCACCGAGGCCACCGTGGCGATGTTCGCCTCGGGATCCCGCCCCAGCTCAACGATCCGCATGGCCACGGACGAAAGCGTGGGCAGGCTGGGGCAGTACTGAAGAGCTTCCCGGATCTGTGCATCCATGGGTGACAGGGTCAACCTCATTACCAGATGTATCGACGACTTGTTGTTCTGGAACCGGGCATTCGCTGGAGAGGCTACGTGCCAGCCTCGCCGGCTGACTTGACCCAGGACAAGAAACTGGCGATGTTCAGTCCACGTGTTTGTGACTGCCGTCGCAATAGGGCGGATTGCCAGTCTGCTTGCATCCACACAGCGCCACCTTGCGCGGCTCCTCAAGCACCAGTTTCTCCGGGGTCAGCTCCGTGCCCTTGTGCGAGCCGTCACAGAAGGGCTGGTTCGCGGATCGGCCACACCGACACCACATGTAGGTGCCCGGCTCCAGTTCGAGGACGTACGGCGTCTTGCTGGCCACCACCGGTGCGCTCATGGGTGCTGTGCTCCTGTTCTTGGCGATTTCTGACTGGCCCCACAATGAAACACGCCCGGCGCGGCAAGTCCATGCCCGGCGTCCCCGCAAACACTTGCCGGGACAGGCGTGTGACCGACAGCGTCATCCGCGCTACCATTCACGGCGAACAAAAAGGGAAGCCCTGCCGCCAACCGTGAGGCCGAGTATGGAAGTCATTATCGCGTTACTCGTCATCGTTATCGCCATCGTCCTGCCGGGCGTCCTGCTCTACAACCGCCTGGTGCGCAAGCGCAATGCGTTCAAGAATGCGTTCGCGCAGATCGACGTGCAGCTCAAGCGCCGCCACGACCTGATCCCCAACCTGGTGGAAACGGTCCAGGGCTACATGCAGCATGAGCGCGAGACGCTGACTGCCGTCATCGAGGCGCGCAACAACGCCGAGCAGATCCGCCAGCAGAGCCAGAACGCCCCCGGCGATCCGGACTCAATGGCCAAACTCGGCCAGGCCGAGGGCTCCTTGGGCGGTGTCCTCGGGCGCCTGTTCGCCCTCTCCGAGGCATACCCGGATCTCAAGGCCAACGAGAACTTCCAGAGCCTGCAGGAGGAACTGACCTCCACCGAGAACCGCGTGGCCTATGCAAGGCAGGCGTACAATGACGCCGCCATGCGGTACAACAACGCCGTCGAGGTGGTGCCTTCGAACATCATCGCCGGCATGTTCAACTTCACCCGCGCCGCCATGCTGGAGTTCGAGGATCGTGAATCGCTTCAGGAGCCGCCCCAGGTGTCGTTCTCGTAATCGGGCCAAAGAGGCCGCATGACCGACTCTGCGTTCTTCAACTTTGCCGAGGCACAGGCCCGGGCACGCCGCCGAACCGTGGTTCTGGTGGCTTTGTTCGTGGCGCTGGCGGCGGCCATCGCGGCCGCGGTGGGAGCGCTCGCCGGGCTGCTGCTCGGCGGCGCCGGCGAACACACCGCCGCTGGACCAGGCGGGCAAACCCGGATGCAGCCGTCCGGGGAGGCCCTGCTGACCCAGTTCGATACCGGCACGGCAGTGATGGCGGGGCTTGCGGTCCTGAGCATCATCCTTGTCACGGCGGCCGTCCGCGGCCTGATGCTCGGGGGCGATGGCGCCAACGTCGCACGCTCCATGGGCGGCACGGAGATCACCCGCGACAGCAGCAACGCCACCCACCGGCGTCTTTACAACGTGGTCGAAGAGATGGCCATCGCGGCGAATCTCCCGGTACCAAAGGTGTTCGTGATCAAGCACGAACAGGGGATCAATGCCTTCGCCGCGGGCAATTCGCCGGAGAACGCCGCCATCGGCATGACCCATGGCGCTCTGGCATCGCTGAACCGCCGCGAGCTCAAGGGCGTTGTCGCCCACGAGTTCGCCCACATCGCCAACGGTGACATGCGCCTCAATCTGCGCCTGATGGCCATGATCTTCGGCCTGGTGGCGCTGACCGTGGCGGGTCGCATGGCCATGCGCAGTGTCCTGATCACCGGCGGCGGCCGACGGGATCAGCGCGCCGTGCTCGTGGCCATGGCCATCGGTATTGCGCTGCTGATACTCGGCGCTCTGGGAGTGCTTGCCGGGCGCATGCTGCAGGCGGCGGTGTCGCGCCGCCGCGAGTACCTGGCCGACGCCACCGCCGTGGAGTTCACGCGCAATCCCGAAGGTCTGGCCAGCGCCCTGAAGAAGATTGGTGCCCTGCAGCAGGCCGAACGCATGAACAACGCCCACGGTGAAGAGGTGCGCCACATGCTGTTCGCCGAGGCGGTGGCACGACGCTCACCCGGACTGCTGGCGACCCATCCTCCCCTGATGGATCGCATCCGCGCACTGGAGCCGCAGTTCGACCCGGAGACGGACCGGGTCTGGCGCATGCCGCAGAAGGAGATGATCCGCGAGAGCCGCGCCGAGTTGGGGTAAACCCGGCCCCCGGCTGGTCAGCCGGCCCGCCTCAGGAGTTCCGCCACTGCCCACTCCAAGTCGCGAAGGGTACGGCAGCGCAGAACCTCATCGCAACGCCTGGCGTAGGCGGGCATCTCCGAATCCCCGGTGCCCCAACTCCGCTCCGGTTCCGGATTCAGCCAGATCACCTCCCGGGCGCGCCCCGCGATGCGCTCCAGCGACTCCAATCCCGTTGGGCCGTAGTTGTTGCGGCCGTCCCCCAGGATCACCACCGTCGTCTGCCGCTGGATCAGGCGCTGGGTGGCCGCATCGAAGCGCTCCAGGGTGCCGCCGTAATCCGTGGAGCCGTTACCGTAGCGGGCCAGGGCCTCCGTCATGGCCCGCTCCGGGGCGTGGTGAAGGAACAGCGCGGTAACGTCCACCGGCTCACTGGCGAACACCCAGGAGTGGACTTCCGGCAACACGCCCTGGAGGGCATGAACGAACGGCAGCAGCACCGCCGCCTGGCCCCGCACCGATTGGCTGACGTCACACAGGACCACCACCCTTGCCCGGTCCCGTCGCCGGCCCTTCCACACCGGGCGGAAAGGCACGCCGCCATAGCGCATGCTCTGGCGCACGGTACGCGGCGCATCCAGACGCCCGCGCCGGCGGCGCCGCCGCCGGCGCCCGTGGCGGGCCGCCAGGCGTCGTGCCAGGCGCTGGACCAGTTCCCGCATGCGTGCCTGGTCGCGGCGGTCCAGCGCCGACAGCGGTGTCTGCCGCAGGATCCGGTCACGAAAGGTCCAGGCCTGGGTCTCGGCCTGCATGCGCACCCGCTGTTCCACACGGCCGCGGATGCGGCGATCGAATGCGGCACGGGCCCGTGCCAGTCGCTCCGCTGATTGTCCCTGCTCGCGACGACGGCGCAAGAGGTCGTCCACCGCCTCCAGATTCAGCGCCTGGCGGACCCGCTGGGTCATGACGCCGGTCTGGGTCCAGTGGCGGGCCTCGGCCACACGCGCCTCGTTCATGGCGCGGGCCAGGCGCGCCTCCAGCGCCGCGGTATCGCCGGTCTCCAGCGCACGGGCCAGGCCACCGCCGCCGCCCTCCTGCTCCGTGGCGGAATCAGCACTCTCGGGGTCAGGCCGATTCGCGGGCGGTGGCGGCGACTCCCCCTCCTGCTCGTGTTCTGCGGCCCCGGTCTGGAAATAGCGGTCGAAGCAGGCATCGAAGGTAGGCCGCTGATCCTGGTCCTTGAGCAGCGTGGCCGCAAGCACGCGACGGGTGCGATCGCGGTCGGTCACACCGGTCAGAGTCAGTGCCCGGGCCGCGTCCGCACTCTGCGCGGGGCCCACATCGATATGGGCCCCGCGCAGCACCTGGACGAATTCCGTGAGCAGTCGCTCCATTCAGCTGCGCGCTCCGGCCTGCAGCTCCCGAAGCCGGGGCGTGGCGGTCTCGACATCGTCCTGGAACTTCAACAGCACATTCAGGGTGCGCTGCACGAGTTCCGTGTCGAGCCGATCCGCCTGGAGCAGCAGTAGCGTGCGCGCCCAATCCAGGGTCTCGGAAATAGCCGGGCGCTTACGTAGATCGAGAACCCGCAGCCCGTGCACGAATGCGACCACTTCCGCCCGCAGCGTCTCCCCCATCCCGGGAACGCGCTGGGCCAGTATGCGTTCCTCCAGCGCCCGGTCCGGGTAGGGGATGTGCAGATGCAGACAACGCCGCTTCAAGGCCTCGGAGAGCTCGCGACTGCCGTTGCTGGTCAGAAAGACCATGGGCGCATGCACGGCGCCGATGGTCCCCAGTTCCGGAATGGTCACCTGATAGTCGGCCAGGAACTCCAGCAGGAAGGCCTCGAACTCGGGGTCGCTCTTGTCCACCTCGTCGATGAGCAGCACCGCGCCCCGTTCCGAGCGCAGGGCCTGCAGGAGTGGTCGCGCCTCCAGGAACGGCTCCGAAAAGAATCCCCCGCCCAGCGTGTCCAGGCGCCGGACAGCATCATCGAGGCTGTCACTGTCCGCCAGCAGACTGCCGAGACGGTCCCGCAGCAGCTGCGTGTACAACAGCTGCTTGCCATACTTCCACTCATAGAGCGCCCGTCCCTCGTCCAGTCCTTCGTAGCACTGCAGTCGGATCAGCTCACGGTCCACCACGTCCGCCAGGGCGCGGGCCAACTCGGTCTTGCCCACCCCCGGGGGGCCTTCCACCAGCACCGGCTTGCCCAGGGCATCACCGAGATACACCACTGTCGCCACGTCTTCGCTGGAGATGTAGCCAACCCCGGCCAGCTCGTCGGCCAACCCCTGAATCTGTTCAACTGCGTCGGTCATTGATAGCGACCCTTCCCGTCAGTGTTCGGTCATCGTATATGGGCACGCGATCAGCGCGTATCCGCTGGCTCGCCCTGCGGCAGGCCCTCGGCCTCCTCGAACTGCGCACGTATACGCGGCAGATACTGGGCATACTCACGCTGCACGAAGGCGACCAGCCCCTCCCGCACCCGACAGCGAAGATCCCAGGTGGAGGATGAATCAGCGGCGCTCATGAGGAAGCGGACCTGCACCGCCTGGCTGGACGAATCCGTCACCTGCACGGTGCTGGTCTCGCCATCCCACTCCGGGGACTCCTGCAGCAGGCGGATGAACTCCTCGCGCAGCGGCGCCATGGGCATGCGATAGTCCACCCAGAGGAACACCGGCCCGCAGAGATTGTTGGAATTGCGCGTCCAGTTCTGGAATGGATTCTCGATGAACCACTGCAACGGCACCACCAGGCGCCGCAAGTCCCACACCCGCAGCACCACGTAGGTGCTGGTCACCTCCTCCACCCAGCACCACTCGCCCTGCACGAACAGCACATCGTCGATGCGGAAGGGCTGAGTCAGGGCGATCTGCATGCCGGCAAGGAGGTTGGTCAGCACCGGTCGCGCGGCAAAACCGAGAATGATGCCGCCGATCCCCGCCGACGCGAGCAGGCTTGTGCCCAGCTGCTGGACCGGTGGGAAGGTCATCAGCGCCGCGGCGAAGCCGACAATGACAATGAGGATGTTCAACCCGCGGGTAATGAACCGGGTCTGGGTCTCGATCTTGCGGGCCTGGCGACTCTGGTCGGGCAGCGGCGGATTCAGGTGGACAATCACCTCGCCGATGGCCGCCGAGCAGCGCACCGCCGCCCACGTCAGGGCCACGATGAGCAACAGCGTGATCACATGCCGCGTTGCCGCAACCAGCGGCAGATCCGCAGACGCCTGCTGCCAGACCACCTGGAGGGCCAGAAGACAGAACACCGCTCCCACCGCGCGTGCAGCGTTGTCCAGGAAAAGCCGCGCCGTGTGCTCCGGCTTCAGCAGGCGGCGCAACCCAGCCAGGATGACGCGATAGGCCCCGAGAACCACCACCACCGCCATGGCCGAGGCCATGGCCACCACCAGCCAGGCCTGCAACACATCCTCGACGGTTTCCACCTCCATTGCACCTACTCCAGGACACGAATGGTGCCCAGCTTACGCAAACCGGCACAGGCAACGCCATTGTCACGACACTTGCGGATGCACCTCCGCTGACCGACACTCAACCGCTGCCTTCGGCCTCGACTCCGGGCCATGCAGGAGGAGGCCCATGCGCCAATTTCTGGTTTCGATTACCGCACTGCTGGCATCCATGGCCATCCTGCTCCTTGGTGGCGGACTCATGGGCAGCCTGCTGAGCATCCGGCTGAATTTCGAGGCCATTGATCCGTTGATCAAGGGGCTGGTCCTTTCCGCCTATTACGTGGGCCTGGTTGCCGGCTCGCTGCAGGCCGGACGGATCATCCGCCGGGCCGGGCATATCCGCGCGTTCGCCATCTTTGCAGCTCTATGCACCGCCGCCATTCTCCTCCAAGGACTGTACGTCCTGCCCCCCGCCTGGTTCCTTCTGCGGGTGGTGATCGGTTTCAGTACCGCGGGCATCTACATGGTCGTGGAGAGCTGGCTCAACGAGCGCGCTGATACCGCATCCCGCGGGCGCGTGTTCTCGCTCTACCAGATCATTTCCTATGTGGCCCTGGGCGCCGGGCAGTTCCTGCTGCACCTGGGTGATCCGGCGGGTGCGGAGCTGTTCATGGTCGTCGGCCTGCTGTTCGCACTGTGCCTGGTGCCAGTCGCCCTGAGTCAGGCCAGCAACCCACCGGAGCCGACACCGCACGTGCCCATGGCGCTGCGCCGGACGCTTGTCGGTGCACCCCTGGCGGCATGGACCTGTCTTGCGTCGGGCCTCAGCAGCGGCGCCGTGTTCACGCTGACGCCAGTGTTCGCATTGCGTCTGGGACTGGACGTGGGGGGCGTGGCCACGCTCATGGCCAGCCTGATTCTCGGGGGGGTGGTACTGCAATGGCCGATTGGCAGCCTGTCCGACCGCTTCGGCAGACGGCCGCTGATCCTGCTCGTTGGCACAGCCAGTGCCGTTCTGGCGGTCGCCATCGCCGTTTTCGGGGGCCAGGTGCCGATGACAGCTCTTCTCGTCGCCATTGCCGTGTTCGGAGGTTTCTCGTTCACGTTTTATCCATTGGCCGTCTCGCAGGCCAACGACACGGTGGGCGCGGGCAGCGATTTCGTCGCCGTCGCTGCGGCCCTCCTGTTCCTCTGGGGACTGGGCGCCGCCGCCGGGCCAGTTGCCGCTGGCTCTACGATTGCCTGGCTCGGAGGGTCCGGCCTGTTCTACTACGTGGCGGCGCTGGGACTCGTCACAGGCTTGGCCGCCGGGCTTCAGGGTGCAGATCCTGCGCCCGCGCGCCAACCGTATCGAACAATGAGCCGGACCACCGCCGTGATCGTGGAACTGGATCCGCGGGCGCATGAAGAGCAACCGGCCCCGGTGGATCCCGACGGAACCACCGAGTTCCACCCATCGGTCACACCTCCCCCGCCGCGCTGACACCGAGCAGGACGTTTCGGTGTTCCCGGCGCCCTGCCGGGACCCCGCCATTGGCCACTCCCCGTGGCTGCCCAATGCCGATCCTGTTGTTTACGTCCATCGGGGTAACCGGCCGTCTCCGCTTCCCCTCCTCCCCGCGACTTCCACCGCGCTGACCGCGAACGAGACACTTGTCCGTATTTGACAGCGCTGGCCTTAACGTCTACACATAGCTACGTGAATGAGACATATTAGTGATTCGTTTCACTCAAGAACGATCCACAGTATTCCTGTGGATATCCGGTAGCCGGGCGCGTGCCCGGGCTACCACTGCA
>SKYZ01000495.1 GCA_007127625.1 Aquisalimonas sp.
GAGTTCACCCACCAGGGCGCCCACGAACGGGCCCAGCAGAATGCCGGGGAGACCGAAGAACAGGCCCACGACCGCACCTGCCGCAGCACCGGCGACCGATCGGGGTGAAGCCCCGTAGCGCCGTGCCCCGAAGGCTCCCGCGGCGAAGTCCGCAAGCGATGCCAGCGCTGCCATGACCCCGAGTGCGACCAGGGTCACCGCCCCGACATGAACGAACCCTTCCGCCCAGGCGGCCACCCACAGCCCGGCGAACAGCAATAGCGGCCCGGGCAGCGGCGGCAGCACCAGCCCGACCAGGCCGGCACCAATGAGCACGCTCGCGAGCAGCCAGAGCAGAACGGTCATGAGCCGTGACGCGGCGCTCCGCGGTGGGCCCGCCATCGAGCCAGGACTGGAAAAACATTCTGCCCGGGGTCCGCCGCGGGTTCCGGTTTGTCAACCCGTCGCAGGTGCTGGATGCCCCAGTCGTCCTGAATCTCCCAAGCGCGCACGTGATGTTTCTCCTTGGTTGGGTGGGACGACTGTAGCCGAAGTGAAGACGGTCTGCATATGACCTTCCGGCGGGGGTGGCCAACCTCCTGCCGCGAGGGCGGCAGTTCCCGAAGGCCGTCCTGGCCGGGGAATAGCATTCCGCGACGGACTTACCGTATTCTCTGGGCCATGCGAACCGACGACCTGCGAATTGCCCGCTCCCACCCTCTCCTGACCCCGGCCATTCTGGCCGACGAGGTTCCGCTGACGGATACGGCCGCGGCATCGGTGACGGCGGCGCGGCAGACGCTCGAAGCGATTCTGGATGGCCGCGATGCGCGTCCGTTCGTCGTCGTCGGGCCCTGTTCCATTCACGACACCGCGGCAGCGCTGGACTACGCGGAGCGCCTGAAACCGCTCGCCGATGAAGTCGCCGATGCACTGTTTGTGGTCATGCGGGTGTACTTCGAGAAGCCCCGTACGGTCATGGGCTGGAAGGGACTGATCAATGACCCGGATCTCGACGGGTCGTTCCGGATCAACAAGGGCCTGCGTCAGGCACGCGGACTGCTGGCGGAGCTTGCAGACATGGGGCTGCCCGCCGGCACCGAGTTCCTGGACACCACCTTTGGCCAGTTCTACACGGACCTGGTCTCCTGGGGAGCCATCGGGGCACGCACCGTCGAGAGCCAGATTCACCGGGAACTCGGGTCCGGCCTGTCGATGCCTGTCGGCATGAAGAACCGCACCGACGGCAATGTTCAGGCTGCCGTCGATGCCATCCTGGCCGCGGGGCAGCGCCACCTGTTCCCCTCACTGACCAAGGAGGGGGCGCCGGCGATCATGGAGACCACCGGCAACCCGTACTGTCACCTGGTGCTCCGCGGGGGCGCGGAGACGGGTCCCAACCACGATGCCGAGAGCGTTGCCGAGGCGCTCGCCCTATTGCGCGCCGCCGGACTGCCGGAACACCTGATGATCGATTGCAGCCACGGCAACAGCCAGAAGGATCCCGCCCGGCAACCGGCCATCATGGCAGACGCCGGGCGGCGCATTCGGCAAGGGCAGAGCACCATCAAGGGACTGATGATGGAGAGCCACCTGACCGCGGGAAAGCAGGAGCCCGACCGGCATCCCCTCACCTACGGCAAGAGCATTACCGACGCCTGTCTGGGCTTCGAGGACACCCGTGCGGCGCTGCTGCGCCTTGCAGAAGCAGTCGGCTGAGGCAGCCTGGCCTTGTCATTGCGAGCGTAGCGAAGCAATCCACAGTCGCGGCGAGTGCCGGATTCACAAGATTGCTTCGTCGCTGCGCTCCTCGCAATGACGACGTGATTCAGCGGCAGCCCGCCTGAAATTCCTCCAGAATCGCTTCCGCGTTCTCGTGCATGCCAATATCCACCAGGGACCGTGGCACCGTGCGGTTGTTGGCGTGGAGGTCGCTGCCTTCCTCTTCCAGGTAGAGCAGTCCGGTGACGATCTCCCGGGCTTCCCGGTGGCGTTCCAGGTACGCGATGGCTCCGGCGCGGTCGGTCGGGTCGTGGTCCACGTCGATCTTGCGCAGGACGATGGTGGAGCCGTCATGCAACTCCACGGGCATTGCCCGGCCCTTTTCGTACTCGGCACGGATTTCTTCCCGGGGCGGGATGAAGTCCGCATGGATGGCGGGGTGAAAATACTCGCGGGTGTGGGCGTAGCTCTTTGTGCTGCCCTCGTGATCATTGAAGGCGACGCAGGGGCTGATGATGTCGATCATGGCAAACCCGCGATGGCGAAGCCCCGCCTGGATCAGGGGAACGAGCTGCTCCTTGTCGCCGGAGAACCCGCGGGCGACAAAGGTGCAGCCCAGTGATATCGCCGTCATGACCGGATCAATGGGTGGCTGCTCGTTGGCCTCGCCGCGCTTGGTGGTACTGCCGATGTCGGCGCTCGCCGAGAACTGCCCCTTGGTGAGGCCATAGACACCGTTGTTCTCGATCAGGTAGAGCATGTTCACGTTGCGCCGGATGGCGTGGGCGAACTGCCCGAAACCGATGGACAGGGAGTCCCCGTCCCCGGAGACGCCGAGAAAGTGCAGCTCCCCGTTGGCCGCGTTGGCGCCCGTGGCAATCGACGGCATACGGCCGTGGAGGGCGTTGATGCCGTGGGCCTCGCGCAGAAAGTACGCCGGTGTCTTGGACGAGCAGCCGATCCCGCTCATCTTGGCCACGCGGTACGGCTCGATATCGAGTCCCCAGCACGCCTGGATCAGGGCCGCAGTGATGGAGTCATGGCCGCAGCCAGCACAGAGGGTGGACATGCCGCCTTCATAGTCGCGCACGGTGTATCCGAGCCCGTTGACCGGCAGCTCCGCGTGATGGACTTGCGGTTTCTTCATGAAGCTCATGATGCCTTCGCCTTCCTGAAGTGATCGAGCACCGCGGCCTCCACATCCATCGAGGCAATCGGCAGGCCGTTGTAGTGGAGAACCGACACGAGCTTGTCCGCGTCCACCTCGAGTTCGCACAGCAGCATGCTCTTGAGCTGAGCGTCGCGATTCTGCTCGACCACGAAGACCGTGTCGTGCTCGTCGATGAAGCGCTGGACATCATCGCTGAAGGGAAAGGCCCGTACCCGGCAGTAATCGATCTCCGTGCCACCGGCCTTCATGTTCTGACGGGCTTCGCGGACCGCGGAATCCCCGGAGCCCACCGTCAGCATGCCGTACTTCACGGGCTGCGGTCGACGGCCGTCGGCGCTAAACGCCTTGCCGGCGTACTCGATGAGGGGCGCCGGCACATGTTCCCGGGCGGTCTCGAACTTCCGCCGCAGGCGGTCCATGACTTCCTGGTACTCGGCGGCATCCTCGGTGTAGGTGCCGTGCTTGGAGTGCCCGGATCCGCGGGTGAAGAACGCGCCCGCCGGATGCACGCCCGGCAAGGTCCGGAACGGCACACCGTCATTGTCCGGGTCCATGTAGCGACGGAACGGCCCGGAGAGCCGCTCCAGGTCGTCCCGGCCCAGCACCTTGCCGCGATCGGGCCGGTAGCGCGGATCCCATTGCAGTTCAGGAACCATCCACTCGTTCATGCCGATATCCAGATCGGACACCAGGAATACGGGTGTCTGGAAGTGCTCGGCCAGGTCGAACGCGCGCATGGAAAAGTGAAAGGCCTCCGCGGGATCCGCCGGGTACAGGCAGAGATGGCGGGTATCGCCGTGGCCGGCGTAGGCGCATTCCATCAAGTCGCTCTGCTGCGTGCGGGTGGGCATGCCGGTGGAGGGCCCGACCCGCTGGATGTCGAAGACCACGCCCGGGATCTCGGTGTAATACCCGAAGCTCAGGAACTCGTTCATGAGGCTGATGCCCGGTCCGGAGGTGGCAGTGAATGCACGGGCGCCCATCCAGCCGGCCCCCATCACCATCCCGCCCGCAGCCAGTTCGTCCTCGGCCTGCAGGAGCACGTACTCACGCTCGCCGTCCGCGGTGCGCCGGTACTTCTCGCAGAACCCCTTGAAGGCATCCATCACGCTGGTCGATGGCGTCAGCGGATACCAGGCGCCCACCGTGGCGCCAGCGAGCATGGCGCCCAGGGCAGCCGTGGTGTTGCCGTCCACGATGACGTGGCCGGCAGTCATGTCGGCGCGGCGCACGTGCATCGGCAGAGGACAGTCGTAGTGCTCCCGGACGTCATCGTAGCCGAGCTTCACCGCCTCCATGTTCGCCTTGACCAGCTCGGCCTTGCGGGCACCGAAGGTCTCGGTCAGCAGTTGCTCGATAACGTCCAGATCAAGATCCAGCAGCGCCGCCAGGGCCCCGACGAAGGCAACGTTCTTCATCAGGATTCGGGTCCGCGCATCGACGAAGTGATGGTTCACCATGCGCGCAAGCGGAACGCCGATGACGTGGATATCGTCCCGGTCCAGCTCGCGGGTCCGGGGCCAGGTGCTGTCGTAGAGCAGATAGCCGCCGGGGGTGACCTCAGCGTGATCCTTGGCGAAGGTCTCCGCGTTCAGGGCGACCATGAAGTTCACTTCGCCGGAGCGGGTGAGATGACCCGGATCGGTGACGCGGATCTCGTACCAGGTGGGCAGGCCCTGGATGTTCGAGGGAAAATAGTTCTTCCCCATCACCGGCACGCCCATGCGGAAGATCGCCTTCATCAGAAGGGAGTTGGCGCTCGCCGAGCCAGTCCCGTTGACGGTGGCGATCTTGAGGGTGAAATCGTTGACGCGACCGGTCATCAGGCCCTCTCTTTTCGCTCTGTGCGCGCGGCTTCCTCGTCCCTGGCCTGGGGAATGAAGATTTCAGCGCGTTTCATGTCCCAGGCAGCCGTGGGACAACGCTCCGCGCACAGCCCGCAATGGATGCACTGATCCTCGTCCTTGATCATCTGCCGCCCCGTCTGCGGCAGTTTCCCGGACACGTAGACGGCCTGTTCGGGATTCCTCGCCGGCACCTTGAGGCGTTGCCTGACGGACTCCTCGGGCTCGTCATCGCCGATGTGCAGCATGGTCAGGCACTGGGTCGGGCAGATGTCGATGCAGGCATCGCACTCGATGCACTTCTGGTTGAAGAAGATGGTCTGGATGTCACAGTTCAGGCAGCGTTCGACTTCCGTGCGCCACTCGTCCTCTCCGAAGCCCAGTTCCACTTCGACATCGATGTTCTTGAAGCGGTTTTTCATGTCCACGTGCGGGACCAGCCGGCGCTCCTCCGGCGCGTACTGGTTGGAGTAACCCCACTCGTGCAGCCCCATCTTGGAGGTGTGCACGTCCACGGCGTTCGGCAGGCGATCGGTGACGTCCTCGCCATGCACGTGCTTGTGGATGGAGATGGCCGCCTCATGACCATGGCGCACCGCCCAGATGATGTTCTCCGGGCCGAAGGCCGCATCACCGCCGAAGAACACTCCGGGGCGCGTGGACTGGTAGGTGACCCTGTCCACCACCGGCATGTCACGCTCGTCGAACTCGATGCCGATGTCACGCTCGATCCAGGGGAATGCGCCGTCCTGGCCGATGGCGAGGATCACGTCGTCCGCGGGCAGGAAGATCTCGTCCACCACCCGGCTCTTCTGACGGCCCTCCTCCTGAAAGTACTCCAGCACCTCGAAGGTCATTCCCTTGAGCTTGCCGTTCTCCACCACGAACGCCTTCGGGGAATGCTCCGTCATCACCTCCACACCCTCTTCCAGGGCGTCCTCGAGCTCCCACTCGGAGGCCTTGAGCTGGTCGACGGGCTTGCGCGCCATGACCCGTACGTCCGTGGCGCCCAGTCGCAGGGAAGTCCGGCAACAATCCATGGCGGTGTTGCCGGCACCGATAATGAGTACGCGCTCGCCGATGGACTCCACGTGCTCGAAGGCCACCGACTGCAGCCAGTCGATGCCGATGTGCACGCGGCCTGACTCGCCCGCTTCATCCCGACCCGGGCATTGGAGGTCCTTGCCGCGGGGGGCGCCGGACCCCACGAAGACGGCATCGAACCCTTGTTCCAGCAGCCAGCCCATGGACTCGACCGGCGCACCGAGGCGCAGATCGACGCCCATGTTCAGGATGTTGTCGATCTCTTCGTCCAGCACACCCGGGGGCAACCGGAAACGGGGGATATTCGAGCGCATCAGCCCGCCAGTGACGTCCAGCTTCTCGAAGATGGTCACGTCGTAGCCCAGCGGCATGAGGTCGTTGGCCACGGTCAGGGACGCGCAGCCCGCACCGATACAGGCCACCCGCTTGCCGTTTTTCTTCTCCGGCGCCGTCGGCAGACGCGCAGCAATGTCGTCCTTGAGGTCGTAGGTCACCCGCTTGAGGCGACAGATGGCCACGGGTTTCTGGTCGTCCACGCGACCGCGGCGGCATGCCGGCTCACAAGGCCGGTCACAGACACGCCCGAGAATGCCCGGGAAGACGTTGGATGCCCGGTTGAGCATGTAGGCATCGGTGTAGCGTTCCTGGGCAATGAGCCGGATGTAGCCGGGAACATCGGTGTGCGCCGGGCAGGCCCACTGGCAATCGACAACCTTGTGGAAGTAGTCCGGATGGTACGTATCGGTCGGCTTCATATCTTGCTGCCCCGCGAGGCCTTTGGATGCTGTGTCACACCCTTCGTTCCGTTCAAGCTATCCGGCCACGGTCCCCCGGTCAACTAAGCCGGGAAGCGAGCATCCCCCGGAAGCGGCTGTCTTCCCCCCGTCTACCGTGAAGCCACATGACTGGTGGTCACATCAACCAGCAGGCGACCGTCATCTCCCGTGACCTGCGTCCGGACGACGCTGACCGTTCTGCCACGCTTGACGAACTCGGCGCGGGCCCGAAGCGTCCCCTCCTGCTGGTTGCCGGTGAGATTGGCGTTCAGATTGATGGCCAGGGGAAACCCGTGCATACCGGCGGTCACCTCGGTGCCACCGAGGACGAGATGGGTGGCCGCCACGTCCGCAAACCACAGCATCGCGCCCGCGTGCACCGTACCGAACGGGTTCTTGATGCCGGACCGCACGGGCATTTCGGCCAGCACGTGGTCGTCCTGGCGTTCCGTGATCGTGAAGGCGATCTCGCCGCTGTAATCTTTCACCAATCGTCTCCCGGTTTCGCGATCATACGAACGCATTGGATATCGTCACTCGCCACACCACTGCTGGGTCTTCTCCGAGGCATATTCCTTGGCTGCGAGCCAACGGGGGTTTCCCTCGGCGACGTCGCTGAGTTCGCGTAGCTGCGTTAGCGCGCCGCGGAAGTCACGACAGCGGATTTCCCGCACGCGGGCGGACGGCGCCGGCCGGCTTCCGGATTCCATCTCCCGGGTGCGGGCCTCCACGCCGGACTCCGGCGGTTCGGTACTGAAATGGGTGGTTCCGGAGCTGTCCGTCCACTCGTAGACGGTCGTTGCCAGCGTCGGCGATGCGACCAGGAGCAGGCACAAAGACACGGTCAGCCGAATTCTCATGATCACCGGATACTCGTCCCTGTCAGGTGGAGCGGCCAAGGATGCGTAATTCCTTAGACTACCAGGGAACCTCCGGGCTGGATGAGTCTAAGGTAACAATTGCAACCATGGATCGCGGCGTAGTTGACCACCTTGAAGGGCGCGACCGCGTCACGGTCGCGTCCTGAGGCTGTTCCAGACTAGCCGCGGCCTCTTCCAGGTCACGATGCCGCAACCGCAATTACAGGTACGGCTTCATCTCCAGCTTGGCGATGGCGTTGCGGTGGACCTCATCGGGCCCATCAGCGGTACGCAGGTGGCGGGCATAGGCGTAGAGGTCCGCCAGGGGGAAGTCCTCGGTGTAGCCGGCAGCGCCGTGGGCCTGGATGGCCCAGTCGATGACCTGGCAGGTCATGTTGGGCACGGCCACCTTGATCATGGCGATCTGCTGCCGCGCTTCCTTGTTGCCCACGAGATCCATCATCTGGGCGGCGTTGAGGACCAGCAGCCGCGCCTGGTCGATCATGATGCGGGCATCGGCCACGCGCTCGCGCCACACGCCCTGCTCCGCCAGCGGCTTGCCGAATGCCACCCGGGAGGCCAGGCGCTTGCACCACAGCTCCATGGCCACCTCCGCCAGGCCGATGGCCCGCATGCAATGGTGAATGCGCCCGGGCCCCAGCCGGCCCTGGGCGATCTCGAAGCCGCGCCCCTCGCCCAGAATCAGGTTCTCCGCCGGCACGCGGGCATTGTCGAACAGCACTTCCGGATGCCCCTTGGGAGCGTGGTAGTAGCCGTACACCGGCATGTCACGGACCACGGTCACGCCGGGATTGTCCTTGGGCACGATGACCATGGACTGCTGCTTGTGCCGGTCAGCATTGTCCGGATCCGTCTTGCCCATGACGATGAAGAACTGCGTGCGCTCGTTGCAGCCGCCGGTGATGAACCACTTGCGGCCGTTGACCACGTACTCGTCGCCGTCGCGCTGGATGCGCGTCTCGATGTTGGTGGCATCACTGGATGCCACCGCCGGCTCGGTCATGGCGAAGGAGGAGCGGATTTCGCCCTCGAGCAGCGGCTGCAGCCACTGCTTCTTGTGGGCCTCACTGCCGTAGTGGGCCAGAACCTCCATGTTGCCGGTGTCCGGCGCGGCACAGTTGAACACCTCGGAGGCCCAGGTGACGCGGCCCATGATCTCCGCCAGAGGCGCATATTCCAGGTTCGTGAGTCCGGGGCTGTACTCGCCGTACGCCGGCGGCAGGAACAGATTCCAAAGGCCCTGCTCCCGGGCCTTGGGCTTGAGCTCCTCGATGATGGGCACCGGGCCATAGCCGCGCCCCTGCGCCTTGTTCTCTTCCAACTGCTGCTCGTACACGGCAATGTTGGGATAGATGTGCTGATCCATGAACGCGAGTAGTTTCTCGCGCAGTTCCTGAACCTTGGCGGAATAGCGAAAATCCATGGTTGTGCTCCGTTGGTGTTGCTGTTCGGGGATTCGCGGACGAGCTTGCGACCGGGCCACCAATCAGTCAAATCAATGTTTATTATGAGTTAACATAAACACCATGGATTTATCGCGCATCGACCTGAACCTGCTGGTGGTCCTGGAAGCCATCTACACCGAAGGTGGGCTGACCCGCGCCGGTGAGCGCCTGAACGTCACCCAGCCCGC
>SKYZ01000347.1 GCA_007127625.1 Aquisalimonas sp.
AGCAGTGGGCGCGGGAGTATCTGGGGCAGCGCGGGCTGGCCACCAAGTACCTGGTGGAGGAAGTGGACCCTGCGGTGGATGCGCTGTCGCCCGAGAACAAGCTGATCATGGTCACCGGGCCCCTGACCGGGACCATGGCGTCCACCGGCGGGCGTTACTCCGTGGTCACCAAGAGCCCGCTTACCGGGGCGGTGGCCTGTTCCAACTCCGGCGGCTACATCGGAGCCGAGCTGAAGATGGCAGGCTGGGACATGGTGATCTTCGAGGGGCGTTCGGAGAAGCCGGTGTACCTGCATATCGAGAACGACCAGGCGCGTCTGCTACCGGCGGACGAGATCTGGGGCAAGTCGGTCTGGGAGGCGGACGGCATCCTGCATCGCCGCCACCAGGATCCGGACATGCGTATCTCCTGTGTGGGCCGGGCCGCAGAAGCCGGCAACCTGTACTCGGCGATCGTCAATGATCTGCACCGGGCGGCGGGACGCTCCGGGGTCGGCACCGTCATGGCGTCCAAGCACCTCAAGGCAGTGGCGGTGCGCGGCACCCGTGGTGTGGGCAACATCAAGGATCCGATGCGTTTCATGCAGGCAACGGAGGCCGGCAAGAAGGTGCTGGCGGACAATGCCGTCACCGGCGGCGGTCTTCCCCAGTACGGTACCCAGGTGCTGATGAATGTCATCAACGAAATGGGTGCCATGCCCACCCGGAACATGCGTGAAGTCCAGTTCGAGGGGGCGCACCGGATCTCCGGGGAGGCCATGCACGAGCCCCGGGAGAGCGATGGCAAACCCAACCTCACCACCAATGCCGCCTGCTTTGCCTGCACCATCGCCTGCGGCCGGATCTCCACCATCGATCAGGGCCACTACACGGTGCAGAACAAGCCGGAGTACTGGCACGCCTCCGGCGGGCTGGAGTACGAAGCTGCCTGGGCGCTGGGTTCGGATACCGGCGTGGACGACATCGAGGCGCTGACCTACGCCAATTTCCTCTGCAACGAGGACGGCATGGATCCCATCTCGTTCGGTTCCACCGTGGCTGCGGCAATGGAACTCTACGAACTGGGGGCGCTGACCAGCGAGGACACCGGTGGTGTGGAACTCAAGTTCGGTTCCGCCGAGGCGCTCACCACCTGCGCCGAACTCACCGCCCGGGGCGAAGGGTTCGGCAAGGAGTTGGGGCTGGGATCGCGACGGCTGTGTGAAAAGTACGGTCACCCGGATCTCTCCATGACGGTGAAGAGCCAGGAATTCCCCGCCTACGACCCTCGCGGCATTCAGGGCATGGGGCTGGCCTACGCCACCTCCAATCGCGGGGCCTGCCACCTGCGCGGCTATACCGTGTCCTCGGAAGTTCTGGGGATTCCCGAGAAGACCGATCCGTTGGTCACCGAGGGCAAGCCGGAGCTGGTCAAGGCCTTTCAGGATGCCACGGCCGTGGTGGACTCATCAGGTCTGTGCGTGTTCACCACCTTCGCCTGGACTCTGGATGACATTGCTCCCCAGATCGACGCTGCCTGCGAAGGGGAGTGGACCACCGAGTACCTGCTGGAGGTGGGCGAGCGCATCTGGAACCTGGAGCGGGACTTCAACCTCAGGGCCGGCCTCACCGGCAAGGATGACACCCTGCCCAAGCGGCTGCGCAAGGACGCCGCCAATGTCGGCCCGGCCAAGGGCATGGTCAACGAGGTGGAGGCCATGATGCCCCTGTACTACCAGGTCCGCGGCTGGACCCCCGAGGGTGAACTCACCGAGGAGACACGCCAGCGCCTGCGGCTGTGACAGAGAACGGCAACCGTGCCGCACGGCGCCGGCGCCCGGTGCCGTGCGGGGTGGGTTCAAGCTTTCGAAGGTAAGCGACCATGCGACATGTGATCATTGGTGCCGGGCCTGCAGGTGCAGTGGCGGCGGATCAGATTCATCAACTGGATCCGGACGCGGACATCACGCTTGTCAGCGCTGAACCGGAGCCACCCTATTCGCGGATGGCGATCCCGTACTACCTCATCGAGCAGGTGGGCGAGGAGGGGACCCACCTGCGCAAGGATCCGGCGCACTTCGGTCAGCGGCGGACCCAGGTGGTTCATGACTCCGTTGAGAGCGTGGATCCCGCCGGCCATGC
Organism: Aquisalimonas sp.; assembly: GCA_007127625.1. Taxonomy (GTDB): domain Bacteria; phylum Pseudomonadota; class Gammaproteobacteria; order Nitrococcales; family Aquisalimonadaceae; genus Aquisalimonas. The sequence goes on from SKYZ01000347.1 coordinate 2,122, forward strand.
CCTGACGCTGCGGGACGGGGGCAGCCTCGGTTACGACCGGCTGCTCATTGCCACCGGCTCGCAGCCCCTCAAGCCGCCGATTCCCGGGGCGGATCGCCCCGAAGTCCACTCCTGCTGGACCCTGGCGGATGCCCGGGAAATTATCCGGCTTGCCACTCCCGGCGCGAAGGTGGTGTTGATCGGAGCCGGGTTCATCGGCTGCATCATCCTGGAGGCCCTTGCGCTGCGGAAGACCGATGTCACCGTGGTGGAGTCGGATAACCGCATGGTTCCAAGGATGATGGACGACACCGCAGGGGCCATGATCCGGAACTGGTGTGAGAGCAAGGGCGTCACCGTCCACCTGGAGAACCGGGTGGACGCGATCCAGGACGGGCGGAACGGCCATTCGGTGGCCGTGCATCTGGCCGACGGCCGGGCCCTGGATGCGGATCTGGTGATCACGGCGGTGGGTGTCAAACCCAATACCGCCTTTCTCGACGGCGCCGGACTGGACATGGACACCGGTCTGCTGGTGGACCGGCAGTTGCGCACCAGTGCCGAGGATATCTACGCCGCCGGTGACGTGGCGCAGGGTATCGATTTCTCCACCGGCCAGTATGCGGTGCACGCTGTTCAACCCACGGCGGCGGACCACGCCCGGGTGGCCGCCAGTAACATGACCGGCCATCCCCAGGCCTATCACGGCAGCGTCAACATGAACGTGCTGGATACCCTGGGCCTGATTTCCAGCTCCTTCGGGCTTTGGATGGGCAGGGATGGTGGCGACAGCGTTCAGCTTCACGATGCCGAGCGGTATCGCTACCTGAACCTGCAGTTCGAGGATGATCGCCTGGTTGGCGCCAGCGCCCTGGGGCTCACCGAGCACGTGGGCGTCCTCCGCGGGCTGATCCAGACCCGGGTCCGCCTGGGCAAGTGGAAGGCGCGGCTTCAGGAGGATCCCATGCGGCTCATGGAAGCCTATCTCGGCTCCACCCGACCCATCGGCTACAACGCCCATGTCCTCTGATGCACGCACGACGGCGCCGGTGGCGGCTGGCGAGGAGACCATCCCCCTGCGGGTAAAGCTCTTCGCCAGCCTCCATGTGTACCTGCCGGAGGACAGTGTGCGCAACGAAACGGAGCTGGAGGTACCGGCGGACATCACGCCCAACGCATTGCTGGATCAGTTGCGCGTCCCGCGGGAAATGGCTCATCTGGTGCTGCGCAACGGCGTTTACCTGAAACCTGATCAGCGGGACCAGCCGGTGTTTGCATCCGGGGATGCCTTCGCCGTCTGGCCCCCGGTCGCAGGCGGGTAATGGCGCCGGAGGGCGAGTCGGTGCCGGGCGAGATCCGGCTGCAGAAGGACATGGGTCTGCGGGAGGCGGAGTTCCTGGCGGCGCTCCCCCGGGTGCTGACCGGATTCCAGTGGGTGGAGGTGGAGGCCGGCGTCATCCGTGCCGTCCAGGGTGATCGCGAACTGCTTCTCGAATACGGCCCGGAGACCGTGCGGTGCATTGCCGCCGTGCGTCTGCCGCGGCTCCCGGTGACGCTGGCCTTTCGCGGATTCGCGGATGCTGAACGCGACAGCTTTCTGGCGCATTTCGACCGGCGCTTCCGACGCGGGGGCGGTTGAACGGGCAGGGCTGCGAAACTCCCGGCTCTCTGCTATACCGGTATCAACAAAGCATCATTGTGGTGTCAGGCAATAGCCGGCAACCGGCAATTGGAGGGGTGCCAGCCCCTCCCTTCTTACACGTAACCCCGCCCGCTCCCCATGCGGCGCGGGTGGGGACTGGCAAACGGCGCTCGCCGCTACACAGCGTCAGTCCTCATCGACCCGCTCGCAGACGATGTCCTTGATCTCGAACTGGATGGTGTGACCTTGCTCGTCCACCTGGACCTCTTCGAACTCCATCTCGCGCTTGGCGAGGGTCTGCGCTTCGTCCGCCGTTTCCGCCTCCACGACAACGCCGGATTCCTCCGCGTCGATATCCTTCTGGCCGGGAACCCGGCACCGCCAAAGGGCCATGGTGCTGCCTCCTGATACAACGACAAGATGCTACAAGCCTAGCGCCCCGGGGCGCGCCTCGTCGAGAGGCGCCGTACTTGCGTCCCGGCGGGAATGGTGTCACAAAGCAGGTCAGGCTTTGCCGAGCCATCGTCCGAGGTCCGAGATGTGCGCACTCAACGGTAAACGGCTGGACCATCTGCCACTGAGCGTGGCCCTGGCTTATGCCGTGGTTGCCGGTGGCTGGATTGTCGCCAGCGATACCGTCCTGATGTGGCTCGGCCTGGATGGCGACAGCCATGTCGCTGTCAGCGTTGCCAAAGGTCTGGCCTTCGTCGCCGTGACCGCGACTCTCCTGTACTGGCTCCTTTCCCGGGCGGTCGCCGAGCAGAGGCGCACACTTGATGAGCTGGAGAGTGCCGAACGGAGTTTCCGTCGGCGCGTGGAAGCGCTCTCCCACGGGGTCGTGGAAACCGACGCGCAGGGCCGGATCCGCTTCGCAAACGGCGCAGCGCGGGAGTTGCTGGGTGGACCTCGGTGTCAGCTCGAGGGCTCCGAACTCGCCGACAGCCTCCTGGGCGCTGACGCGCTTCGCAGCGTGGATCGGGTACGCCGGGCGGCAAGGGATTCCGGTGGCGACAGCAAGGGTGTGTTCCACGCCCGGGCCGGGCAGGATCATGGCCATGCCCGGGAATTACGGTTCGACTGGAGCATCCACGGTACCAGCGACGACCTGCGGCTGGTGTTCGAACTCACGGACATCACCGAATGGCTGCGGGCCAGCGCCGAAAGCCGGCGGCTCTCGGCGGTGCTGGAGGCGACCACCGACCTGGTGGCCACCATGGACAGCGATGGCCGGATTACCTACGTCAATGCCGCCGGGGAAGGCCTTCTGAGCGTGGATGCCGGTGGCCTGGAAGGCACGAGGCTGCGCAGCCGCATGGCGCCCTGGGCGCGGCTGGTACTGGATGAGCGCGCGGTGCCGGAAGCGCTGAAGCAGGGGACCTGGACCGGCGAGTCGGCCCTGCTGGACGCGGATGGCAGGGAAATCCCCGTATCTCAGGTCATCATCGCCCACCGAGGCGCCCAGGGGCAGCTGGATTATTTCTCCACGATTGCCCGGGACATCACCGAGCAGAAGGCGCTGGACGATGCCCTGTACGCTTCCCGGGAACAGTATCGATCCCTGGTGGAGAATACCCATGACGGGATCGCCGTCGCGCAACAGGGCCGGGTCTGCTATGTGAACCCGCGGCTGTCGGCCATGCTCGGATTCGACCACCGGCACTATGTGGGTGACCGGTCCATGGATTTCGTGCATCCGGAAGACCGCGAGTACGTGCGCGCGTGGTATCGCGCGTTCCGCGATGGCATGCCGCGGGAGGAGTGCATCAGCTTCCGCTTCCTCACCATTGACGGAAGCGTGCGCCATGTGAAGGCCCGCGCCAGCACCATCCTGTGGGAGGGTCATGGCGCCGTGCTGTCCTTCTTCGAGGACATCTCGGACCGGGTGCGTGCGGAAGGGCGCCTTGAGTACCTGGCGGAGTTCGATGCGCTGACGGGCCTGCCCAACCGGGATCTGCTCCTCAGCCGTCTGGATCAGGCGCTGCAACATGGCGGCGAGCGCAACACCGTTGCCGTGGTTTACCTCAATCTGACCCGCTTCCAGATCTTCAACGACAGCTACGGGCATGTGCTGGGCGATCGCCTGCTGCGAGCGGTGGCCGAGCGGCTTACCGAAGCACTCGACGATGGTGATGTCGTTGCCAGAATCGGGGGCGACGAGTTCGTCGTGCTCCTGACCGGCCTTAACGACACCGATGTCATTCCGAAGGGGGTGCGCGCGATCTTCGAGGCGCTGAGAGAGCCGGTCGTTCTCGATGGCCAGGAGTTCTTCGTCAATGCCAGTGCCGGTATCGCGGTCTATCCGGATGACAGTGACGATGCCCAGGTGCTGTTGCGCAATGCCGCCAGTGCCCTGGAGATGGCCAAACAGTCCGGGCCGGGTGCCTATCGGTACTACGCCGCCGGGCTCAACGAACAGGCACGCCGGCGCCTGGCGCTGGAGACTGACCTCCGCCATGCGCTGGCCCGCGGCGAATTCGAAGTCTATTTCCAGCCCCAGGCGGCGCTGAATGACGGCAGCCTCAAGGGTGCCGAGGCGTTGCTGCGCTGGAACCACGGAGAGCACGGCATGATCATGCCGGGGGATTTCATCCCCCTGCTGGAGGAGAGTGAACTGATTCTGGAGGTCGGGGCCTGGGTGCTGCGGCGGGCCTGCGAGACGCAGCGCTACTGGGAACGCCAGCACGACTCGCGTGTGCACGTTTCCGTCAATCTCTCCGCTCGGCAGCTGGACGATGATGCGCTGGTGCAGCGAGTCAACACCATTCTCGATGAGACGCTGGCCAGTCCCGAGTGCATTGAGCTGGAGATCACCGAGAGCTCGCTGGTCCACAACCCCGCCGAAGCCGCACGGACTCTGGAGGCACTTAAGGCGCTGGGGCTCAGTATCGCGGTGGACGACTTCGGCACCGGTTACTCCAGCCTCAGCTATTTCCGGCGGTTTCCGGTGGACACCATCAAGATCGACAAGGCGTTCGTTGCCGAGGCCACCAGCGATCCCGACACCGCGGAGATCATCAGGGCGATTATCGCCATGGGCCACAGCCTGGGATGCCTGCTGGTGGCGGAGGGCGTGGAGACGTTCGGGGAGCTGCGCTTTCTGCGGCGGGCCGGGTGTGACTGGATGCAGGGCTACTACCTGGCCAGGCCGTCGCCGGCGGCAGATTTCGAGGGCATGGTCAGTGGCACCGGGCCCCTGGTTCAGGTGACGGCGGAGGTCGATCGCCAACCTGTGGTGCTGGTGGTCGGCCGCAACCCGGGGTTGCCGAGAAAGGTGGCGGCGGCGCTGCCCGAGGATGCGCCGGCCCCGATTGTCGTCACGTCGGCCGCCGAGGCGTTCGAACGAATGGCCTGCGGCGATCTGACTGCCGTGGTGGTGCATCAGGCCCCGGAAGGCATGGATCCGCTGGTGTTCCTGTCCCGGACCCGCTCACTCTACCCGGGTGTGCGGCGTCTGCTTGTCGGTGACCCGGGGGATGTTCTGCTCGCCGCCCAGGTGGGCGAGGATGCGCCGGTTCAGGAGTTGCTGGTTCATCCGCTGGAGCAGGGGCCACTGGATCGCGCGATGGACCGAGCTTTACGGGACTGGCATGCCCCCAAGGCGATCCCCCTGCGCCGGTGACACAGGGCAAGTCGCGCTCTTTGGCCATTGCCTGTCACCGCGAGGCGTCGGCGTCCGGGCCGCAGAGCTCGCGCAGCGCGCCAATAAGCTCTTCGGTGCGCTTCGGTGGCAACGGTGGGCTGGCCGAGGGATCCAGGGCGCTCAACAGATCCCGGCTCCAGTCGTCCTCGCCCTGCCGCAGCGACTCCAGGGTGCCCCACCAGGCCACCCGGAATACCGGTTCCGTGAGCCCATTCACCGACGCCCGCAGCCGCGGGTCGGTGCCACGGATTTCAAGGGCCGCCAGGGTGTCCTGCAGGCGGTCACGCACGCGGATGTAATCCAGTCCTTCCAGGCCGTGGCGGCGCGGTTCCACCCGCGCGAGGTAGTGGCCGAGCTCGCTGCGCCCGGAAAACCAGGCGCAGGAGTGCTGCCCGGTTTCCAGGTTACGGGTGACCAGGCCAAGGCGGTAACGCCGAGGGTCCCGGGTTGCCATCAGTGCCTCGATGGCGTCGATGTCCTCGCCTTCCCAGGGAAACACTGGACCTCCTGCGTGGCGTCGAAAACACGTATGGTACCCTCTCGCCTCGCGTCTTTTCAGCGATCCAACCGTTTTCCACAGGGCTGGCAGTCACCATGGCGGATGAACGCATCTACCGCATCATCTTCGTCAACCAGGGACAGATCTACGAAATCTACGCCCACAGCGTGCAACAGGGCGGACTGATGGGCTTCGTGGAAGTGGAAGCGCTCAGTTTCGGCGAGCGCACACAGGTCGTGGTGGACCCGGCGGAGGAGAGACTCCAGTCGGAATTTGAGGGCGTCAAGCGCACCTACATTCCCATGCACTCGGTGGTGCGGATCGATGAGGTGGAGCGTGTCGGCCCTGCGAAAGTGACCAGCGCCGAAGGCAATGTCACCCCGTTCCCCGGCATGCCGGGCTTCGGCCCCGGGCCAGGCAAGAGCTGAGAGGGAGGCGGCACGTACCAGCCACACCCCGGCGCCCGAGTTCACTGCTGCGGCTGCTCCCTTCCGGGCCTGACCGGGTTCACAGTGTATCGTCGCGAGGGGACCGGCACGGGCCGCCATTGAGCGGATCGCGCGTTCCGTGGCGCCTCAACGCCAACAGGTGCGACAGGGTAGCGACCCTGCCGCCGCGACACAAGTCAGGGCAGGCTGATCTGGATGCTGACCATGCCCGCCTGGAAGTCGTTGCGGTCCTGGTACTCGGCGCGGATGCGCGTCAGGGGCAGCACCCCGACACTCGCGCCGACGGCGTACATGGCGCCGTCGCTGTCGCCCCATTCGTATCCAGCGCGGGCGTGAAGATTGATCAACGGCAGGGTGGTGAGGGTGCCCTGAAGGCCGGCGTCCCAGTTGTTGTACCGGGTGTCGCCGTTATCGTCGAAGCTTCCGGTGCGGGTATAGCCACCCTCAAGCCCCAGGCGGAATGCCAGCGGGACCCGAAAGAAATCGTAGCCGCCGTAGATTCGCGTGCCATACCGCGAGTCATTGCCGCCGTCGTCGAAATCCGTGTAGACCACGCCGGCGCCGCCGAACAGGTTCGCGTTGGCGGCGGCCGGGGCGATGGCGAACTGCGCTGCGGAGGTGATCAGCAGCAGCCGGGCCATGGAGGCACTGGGGTTCATGGTTGCACCT
>SKYZ01000020.1 GCA_007127625.1 Aquisalimonas sp.
GCGGAACTGGAGGCGGTGGAGTCGGAACTGCGGCGTGCCGAGCGCGCCCTGGAAGTGGGCAGCGGCACCGTCACCGACCGTGACGAGGCCAGGGCCCGGGTTGACCAGGTGGAGGCGCAGCGCCTGCGGGCCCAGAACGATCTGCAGATCGCCCGGGAGAATCTGCGCAGTCTCATCGGGCGGCCACCCGCGGAGCTGGCCGGGCTGCGCGAGGACTTCACCGCCCAGCCGCCCTCCCCCGACTCGCCGGAGGTCTGGGCCGATCGCGCCGAGCGCAACAACCTCACCGTGCGCCTGTCCGAAGGCGAGTTCCGCCGGTCCCGGGCCGAGATCCGCCGGATCGAGGGGGAGCGCAGTCCGCGGGTTGATCTGGTCGCCAGTTACGGTCGCAACTACCAGAGCGACAGTCTCGGCTTTGCCCAGCAGCAGCAGCAGGGCATCGGCGGCGAGATTGACAGCGAACAGACCCAGGTCGGGATCAGCGTGACCATGCCCTTGTATACCGGCGGCCGCATCGGCTCCCAGTCTCGCGAGGCCCAGGCGGAACGGGACGCCTTCTTCGAGGAGTCCATCGACGCCAAGCGCCAGGCCCGGCTGCAGGCAGAATCCGCCTACCTGAACCTGGTTTCCAACCTGCGCCAGATCGGCGCGCTGGAGCAGGCACTGGAATCGGTGCGCAGCACCGAGCGCTCCACCCGGCGCGGCCTGGAGGTCGGGCTGCGCACCACCCTGGATGTGCTCAACATCCAGCGGGACCGCTTCGCCACCAAGCGTGATCTAGCCGACGCGCGCTACAACTACCTGCTGAACTACCTGCAGTTGCAGGTCGCCGTGGGCTCCGGGCTGGACGGTTCCACCGTGGACGATGTGAATTTCTTCCTCGCCGGTGACGGCAACGCGGAGTAATCCGTTGTGGCAGCACCGTGTCTGCCCGCCACCCCTCGCCTGATCGCCCGGGCAATGCTGGCGGTGACCGGTTTGCTTGCCTTGGGTGGCTGTGCGTCGTTCACCGCCATGGACGCGCAGGAGGCGTTCAGCGCCCCGCCCGAGGCGGTGGAACTCACGGACGTCCCCTACCACCCCCAGGAGGCCCTGCAGTGCGGACCCGCGGCGCTGGCGGAGATGCTCGGCTGGAGCGGCCATGCGACCACCCCGGAGGCCCTGAAAGGCGATCTCTTCATCCCGGCCCGGGAAGGCACCCTCCAGACCGAGATCCTCGCCCAGGCACGCATCCGCAACCGGGTGGCGTACCGGATTCCCGGGACATTCGACGCCCTCCTGGAGGAACTCCACGCCGGCCACCCGGTGATGGTCTTCCAGAACCTGGGGTTGGCGTGGCTGCCGGTGTGGCACTACGCGGTGCTGGTGGGCTATGAGCCGGCGGAGGAGGCATTCATCCTCCGTTCCGGTGAGTACGAGCGCCACCACAGCCCTCTGGACCATTTCCGGCGGACCTGGGAACGGGCCGATCAGTGGGCCGTTGTGATCATTCCCCCGGATCGCCTGCCGGCAACGGCGGAGCCCACCCGCTGGCTGCGGGCGGCCCATGACCTGGAGACCATCGGCCGGGCCGAAACCGCCGAGGTCGCCTATCGTACCGGCCTGGAGCGGTGGCCCGGGCATGGCGGCCTGCACGTGGCCCTGGTGAACCTGCTGCATGCCCGGGGGGACGCTGACGCGGCTGAAACCGCCGCCCGGCAGGGCCTGGATCAGGCCGAATCACGTCGCGACGTACTGCGGAACAACCTGGCCACGCTGCTGCTGGAGCGCGGTGCCTGCGAGGAGGCCGAACGCTGGGCGCGGGAAGCCGTCGCCGACGCGGACGGACCATTCACCGAGAACTTCCGCCGTACCCTTGAGAGCATCCGCGAGCGCAAGAACGCCGGGAACGGCTGCGACTGACGCCGCTCCCCATCAAGGCGGACCACGTACGCTGGTACACTCGCGCCAACAACCACCTGGGAGCAACGTTTCCCTCACCGACGGAGGTAAGAATGGACGAACAGACCCGCACCGAACTGGAAGCCGCCGCCTTCCGCCAGCTGGTCAGTCACCTGCGCGAGCGCACCGACGTGCAGAACCTCGATCTCATGAACCTGGCCGGCTTCTGCCGCAACTGCCTGTCCAAGTGGTACCGGGCCGCCGCCGAAGAACGCAGCATGAGCATGACCGACGAGGAGGCCAAGGAAATCGTCTACGGCATGCCATACAGCGAGTGGAAGGAGAAATACCAGAAGTAATCACACCATTGTAGTGTGCCCGGCGGCGTGCGATGCGGTTAGCAATGATATAAAATAACGCCCTTTCCTGAGCCATTCCCGCTACCCATGCCGCGCCTCGTCATCGCCGCCACCGCCGCGCTGTTCCTGCTGTCCGGGTTTGCCGCTCTGGTCTACCAGGTGCTCTGGGTCCGGGAACTCGGACTGCTGTTCGGCAACACGGCCCAGGCCGCCGCCCTCGCCATTGCCATCTTCTTCGCCGGCCTCGCCGCCGGCGGGTGGGTCTGGGGGCGGGTTGCGCCACGGGTACGCTCGCCGCTCAAAGCATTCGGCTTTCTGGAGATCGGCGTGGCGGCCACCGCGCTGGGCCACTTCTTCCTGATGGATCTCTACCACGCCATCTACCCGGCCCTGTTCTCGGCGGCGGACGGCACGGACTGGGCCGTTATCGCCCTGCGTTCCGGCCTCGGTGCGCTGGTACTGTTCCCGCCGGCGTTCCTGATGGGCGGCACCCTGCCGATGATGGGGCAGCACATGGTGCGGCTCACGGGCCGGCTGGCCACCACCGGCACCGCCGTCTACGCCCTCAACACCTTCGGCTCGGCGCTGGGTGCCCTCGCCGCCGGCTTCGTTCTGCCGCCCCTGCTCGGCTTCAGTGGCGCCTACACTCTGGCCATCGGCCTTGATCTGGGGGTCGGCCTGGCGGCGGTGGCACTCGCCCTTTCCACGGCGGCAGGGAGGAATCGCGTCCGGGACAGCAAGGAGCAGCGCCGTCGTCGGCGTCGCATACCCGCGCAACCGGCAGCACCGCAGCCAACACCGGCGCCCGCGGAGATCACCGGCGGGCTACCGGGGGCGCTCATCGTTCTGGTGGCGTTCGTTTCAGGCACGGCAACGCTGGGAGTGGAAGTCCTTTGGACACGGCTGTTCGCACAGGTGCTGCAGAACTCCGTGTACACCTACGCGGTGGTGCTGGTGGCGTTCCTGCTGGCCCTGTCACTGGGCTCCCTGGCGGCCAATGCCCTCGCCCGTCTCCACCGCCCGGCGCCGCGTCATGTGCTCCTGGCCATGCTGGCGGCTTCAGCGATGGTCACGGCGGCATCACCCTGGGCGTTTCACGCCGTCACCGGCGGGCTGTCGTACGTGGGCGCAGGAGCCTCCTGGCTGGAATACCTTGCCGCAGTCTCGACGGTGGCCCTGCTCATAATGGTGCTGCCGGGTATCCTTCTGGGCGTGACGCTGCCGTACCTGCTGCGTCTGTCGGAAGCGACCAACCCTGAACCGGGAGAGATCCTGGGGCGGCTGGTGGCAGTGAACACCACCGGTGCCATTGTCGGCTCCCTGGCGGCCGGTTTTCTGCTGCTGCCCTGGCTGGGTGTGAGCGGGAGTCTGCTGGCGCTGGCCGGACTCTACCCGGCCGTTATGGTCCCGCTGATCCTGCGCGAACCGCTCTCGCTCCCCGTGCGACTCGGCTGGGCGGCGCCGGCCACCGCCGCCGCAGTGACCCTGCTGTTCGTCCGCATCGACGGCCCGGCGGCCACCCAGATCGACAGCACCGCCGGCGAGGAACTCATCGAGCTGATCGAGGGCACCCACGCCACCGCGGCGGTCATCGAGCGCGGCCCCCACCGGCTGATCCGGGTGAACAACTTCTACACCCTGGGCGGCACCGGCGCCCTGGAGTCCGAACGCAACCAGACCCTGATCCCCATGCTCACCCACCCCAAGCCGCGCCGGGTGTTCTACCTGGGCATGGGCACTGGCATCACCGCCGGTGCGTCGCTGCTGTTCCCGGTGGAACGCGTGGATGTCTGCGAGTTGCTGTCGGAAGTGGTGGAACTGGCGGAGCGCCACTTCCGGCCATGGACCCAGGGGCTGTTCGAGGATGACCGGGTCACCGTACGTGCCGAAGACGGACAGCACTGTCTGCGTCACGCGGACACCGAGTACGACCTGATCATCAGCGACCTGTTCACCCCGTGGAAGGCGGGTACCGGCAACCTCTACACCCTGGAGCATTACCGCACCGGCCGGGAAAGCCTGGCGGAGGACGGTCTGTTCGTACAGTGGCTGCCACTGTACCAGCTCACCGAAAAGGAGCTCTCCTCCATTGCCCATACCATGCAGGCGGTGTTTCCCCAGGTGGTGATGTGGCGGGGTGATCTCTTCGCCGACGGCTCCATCGTCGCCTTGATGGGAACCGAGGAAGGCGTCCGGGTGGACCCCGATGCCATGGTGGACCACGGCCGGGCCCTGGCGGACAACCCGGCGCTACCGGAGGATCTTCTGCGCGCGGTGGGGCTGCGCTTCTATGCCGGCAACGTGGGCACCAGCAACCTGTTCAGGGACGCGCCGCTCAACACCCAGGACCGGCCCGTGGTGGAATACGAAGCGCCCCGCAGCCAGCGCCGTGTGCAGGCCGGCGAGGACACATGGATGACGGGTTCCAGGCTGGGCCTGTTGTATCGGGAACTGCTGGAGCAGACCCCACCGGACCAGGATCCGTACCTGGCATCCCTGCAGAGGGATGATCACGGCTACGTGCAAGCCGGCCAGCACTACTACTTCTACAACGTGCTGCGGCTCAACCAGCGCCGCGACCTGGCCCGAACCCAGTTGCAACGGTTTCTGGCGCTGACGCCCTTTGAGGAGCCACCACCGGACCCGGAGAGTCCCGAGACGCGGTCACGCTGGGAGGAGGGACGGTAAGACTCGCCTGCGGTCAGCGGCGGGGCAGCAGCCGCAACAGCGCAAGCCCCACAACGATGGCCACGAAGGCCGGGCCGAAGGGCAGATCACCCACCAGGGCAATAACAAAGGCCACCAGATAGGCCAGCACACCCAGTAGCGCCGAAAGCACCACGGCGGCCCGCCAGCCCGGCGCCAGCGCGAAGGCCACCCAGGGCGTCACGAACATCAGCGCGAATGCAGCCATCACCCCCATGGCCATGGACGCCAGCGCCACACCGGCCGCCACCAGAATGTTGAAGCCAAGTCCCAATGCCGCCACCGGCTGCCCATTGGCACGATCATGCCCAGGGAACAGGCGTGCCCGCAGCAGCCTTCGGGACAGCCACGGCATGGCCACGGCAAACACGGCCGCGAAGGCCAGAGCGGTGAGCAACTGCTCGAGTCCGGTGAAGTAGAGCTGCCCGTCCACCAGGGTCTGTGCCAGGGTGCGTGCATGATGGCTGAACTGCGCCCCTAGGATCATGGCCGCCCAACCACCCAGGATCATGATGGCGTAAAGGTCGTTGCCGGCGCGACGCACCAATCCGCGAGCGGCCACCCCGCCCCCCGCCACCCCAAGTGCCGCAAGGAGCGGGGGGATGCCCGTGAGGCTGCCGATGACACCACCGGCACCGCCCAGGTGGGCAAATCCCAGCGCCGCCAGCCACTCCTCCCGCATGCGCAGGTAGAGCCCCAGAACGGGCAGGACCACGGCAAACACCAGACCGGTGAAGAACGGCAGGCGGAACAGCGGATCGAACAGCAGGTCCCAGGGCATCAGCCGACCTCCACCATGCGATCCACCACCTGGGTGAGAAAGTCGCGCTCGTGGGAGATCACCAGGGCCGCACGACCCGGCGCCAGCGAGCGCAGCGTATCGGCCAGCAGCGCCTCGCCGTCGGTATCGAGGTTGTTGGTGGGCTCGTCCAGCAGCAGCAGGTCCGCAGGATGGCCGATGGCAGCCCAGACCATGAGCAGTTGCTGCTGGCCCCCGCTGAGGCGGTCCACCCGCACGTCCAGAAGGGCGGCCAACCGCGCCGGCAGGGTATCCTGGGAGACCTCCATCAGGCGCAGCACTTCGCGCACACGCAGCGGTATCTCACTGGCTGTGCCACCGGTATTCAGGCCGTACTGGGGCTGGTAGGCCACCCGCAGGCCGTCACGGCGCGTCGCCGAGCCGGAGAACACCGTGGCTTCACCGGTGAGCACGCGCATGACCGTGGACTTGCCACAGCCATTGGGGCCCACCAGCCCCACCACTTCGCCGGCCTCGACGAAAAAATCGAGGGGCCCGACCACGGGCCCCTCGTAACCGGCCCGCAGGCCGTCGACAGTCAGCAAACGCGTCGTCATTACTCCATCGGGGATCGAATCACCTCCACCCATTCATCCAGCAGGGCGAAGTAGTCATCGGCGTCGCCATCCACTTCGACGCCATTCATCAGCGTGTGATGTTCCCAGCCAAGCTGCTCGGCCAGGAACTGGACGTGGTCTTCACGCTGGTACGGGTAGCGGATGATAACACCGTCCTTGCCTTCCAGGTCCCGCACCAGGGAGCGCAGATGCGAACCCGTGGGCGGCACACCGGGCACCGGTTCCAGATAGCCCAGGTCCGGCACGTTCAGCCGCTCCAGCAGGTAATTGGCGTCCTCGTGGTAGAGCACCACGCCCGGGGCACCGTCCACCCGCTCGCGCCATTCCTCCACATGCTCTTCGGCGCGGGTCATGAAGCCTGCGGCGTTTTCCTCGAAGGTGTCGGCGTTGGCGGAGTCCATCTGCGCCATGCGGCCGGCGAGGGCCTTGGCCACCTCACCCATGCCAACGGGATCGAGATAGACGTGGGGGTTGCCGGCCGGGTGCACATCGCCCCGGGACCGGTCCGCGGCGCCGCCGCCACCGATCAGTTCCACTTGGGCGGCGGCCTCGAAGTAACCGGAACGACCGGGGCGAACCCCCGGGTTGTTGGCGCCGTTGATGGCGGCGGGCAGCCAGCCCTCCTCCAGTTCGGCACCGACGGAGACCACCAGGTCGGCCCGACGAATGGCGGCCATCATGGACGGACGCGCCTCCAGGTAGTGCACGTCCCGGTCCGGCGGCGCCATGGTGGTCACCTCCACGTGCTCGCCGCCGACATGCTTGGCCAGCATGCCCATGGTGGAGGTGGTGGCGGCGATATTCAGGGCCTGCGCCGCCGGCGCGACCACCAGCGCCGCGCCCAGCAGGCCTGTCAGGATTGTGCGCTTCAACATCATTCTGCTCCCTCGCTTAGAACGGGTGGGCGCCGTGCGCGCCGAGACTCAGGTTGTACTGGAGCATGAAGCTCCACTCGTCATGGCGGTCCCCGCCCGGATCGTCGCCGGCGAAATCGGAGTAGTTCACCTGCCCCCGGAAGAACGAGAAATGGGACGGATAGAACGTGGCATTCAGGGAATACCGGTAGCTGGTGTCGAAGTCATCATAGCCATTGCCGTTATTGCGACCGTCCCACGCCTGGTTCTTGGCAATGCCCAGCGCCTCTGCCCGGGCGCCGGTACGCCAGCGCGGCGCTATGCCGTAGACCGCCTGCAGGTAAGCACCATCCTGCTGGAAGCGACCGGACGTGCCGTCCGCCGACACCGTACCGCGCTCCCAGTCGGCGTTGTTCTCGTGATCGAAATAGGCGTAGTCAAGATCGATATTGCGATAGAAATACTCGCCCTGGAGAACGAAATTCCCGTGGCCGAGATAACCGCCGGAATCGTACTTGTACACGGCATCGAGGCCGGCAAACCAGGCGTCACCGTCCCAGGTATCGACACGCAGCCCCTGGCTGTGATCCTCCATATCCTGGAAGGAGCGCGCATAGCCGCCGGAAATACCGAACTGCGCGGCGTGATCGTAGCCGAGGTCCGGCCCCCACTTCAGGAAACCGGTAAACAGCCTTGGACCCGACGCATCGTCGAAGGGCAGATCCTGTGTCCCCGTGCGCGCCCGCTCCGGATTGCCGTCACCATCCTCTTGAATCCATTCGGGACGAACATCACTCTCGCCCTGATAAGCGGCAATACCGGACGTCTCCCCCTGCAGGACTTCAACACCCGCTTTCAGGTACGTACGCGTCGGCAGCATCCAGTTGAGCTGCACGCCGGTCTCCTGAATCCCGTGGTTGCCGAACAGGTGCTCACTGACCAGTGGCCGGTCAACGAAGTCCCACTCATGGGGGTGCTGGCTGTTGATGTAGCCCACATCGGAGAGGAACCGGCCGCCCTTGATCTGCAAGCCGCCGGGCAGGCTGGTCGTGGTGAAATAGGCCTCTTCCAGGTCCACCCTGTCAGTGCCCTCGATCACCAGCATTGCAAAGGCGTCGAAGTACGGGTCCACGGACGCCTCGAAGGCGAACTCCGTTTCGCGGAGCTGGAAGCCGTCGCCCATGCCGTGACCATGACCGTGGCCGTGGTCATGGCCGCCTTCGAAGCCGCCCGGATCGTGGGCGTCGCCGCTGAAGGTGTTCTTGTAGACACCGTCCAGGATCACGGAAATGGACGGGTTAAAGGCTGTGCCGGCCCCGATGCGCTCGCTGGAGCCGGGCATCAGCCCGCCCAGTACGCCGCCTTCCTGTTCCAGCATCTCTTCCTGAGTCGCGCCCTCGGCCTGGGCGTCCTGTTGCGCCAGCGCCACGTGGGATGCAAGCAGCAGCGCCGCTGTCACGGCCCCCTGCACGAAATACGCTCGCTTCATGATTGCCCTCATGCTCGCGTTGCTCCGGAAACTCTGGGTGGATTGATCGGTCCGGCCTGCACCGGAGAATGGAATTATATAACATTCGATCCGCAATGCAACATTATTACGTTGCTTTTGTGCAACAGGAAGCGAGTTGGACTACCTGGGAGGGATGAGGTCGCGGCTCGCGCCGCTCCTACGCGTTGGCCCTGGAACGATCGCGGCTGAAGCCCCGCTGGGTAGCGGGCGGGATGATTCCGCTGTGCCGGGCCCGGCAGGAACTTCGGGACGCGAAGGAGCCCTA
>SKYZ01000102.1 GCA_007127625.1 Aquisalimonas sp.
CATGGAGCCGTCTTCGTTGGTGACGATGTCCTCGGCGCCGGCCTCCAGCGCAACCTCCATGACCTGATCCTCGTCGGTGCCCGGGGCGAAGGTGATTACGCCATTGTGGCTGAACAGGAACGCCACCGAGCCGTCGGTGCCGAGATTGCCGCCGTGCTTGCTGAAGGCGTGGCGGATCTCGGAGACGGTACGGTTCCGGTTGTCGGTCATGGTTTCCACCATCACCGCGGCGCCGCCGGGGCCGTAGCCCTCGAAGCGCGGTTCCTCGTAGCTGGCGCCTTCGTCCTGACCCGATGCGCGCTTGATGGCGCGCTCGATGTTGTCCTTGGGCATGTTGACGGCCAGGGCGCGATCGACGGCCAGACGCAGGCGCGGGTTGCTGTCCGGGTCCGGGTCGCCCAGTTTCGCCGCCACGGTGATCTCGCGGATCATCTTTGTGAAAAGCTTGCCGCGCTTGGCGTCCTCCGCCTTCTTCTTGTGCTTGATGTTGGCCCACTTGCTGTGACCTGCCATCCCCTTCCCTCAGCAATCGTCGATGGTGCAAGCCTGGCCCGGTGCCGTCCCAGGGGGAAGCATACCGGGCGCTTCAGGGTGCAGAGCTTAGCATGCCTGCGAACGGTGGTTGAGGGCGGGGCCGGTGCGTGAACCCTCGACGGGCGCCGGTGACTGCGGGGGGCGTTTCAGCTATTGCATCGGCTGCGGAGACCGCCTACTCTAGATGTGACGTCGTCGTCATGTTTTGCCTGGGATGAGCGGAAAAAATCGCGCAAGTGCCCAGCAGACAAGGGCGGCGGCGAAGAGAAGAACCGAATCAGTCCTCATGTCGGGGTCTTGCGCCCCGGTACGACGACTACACAATCAAGACTCACCTGATTGTCAGGGAGGAGAGCACCATGAAGCGCATTCTCATCACTGCTGCCGTGGCAGCATCAGCACTGACCGTCGGCCATGCCTCGGCCGATTCCGTTCGTATCGCCCACGTAACAGGTTTCTCCGGCGCCCTGGAAGCCTATGCCGAGCAGACCGCTCGCGGCATGGAAATGGGTTTCGAGTACGCCACCGACGGTTCCATGGAGATCGAGGGCCGGGCCATCGAAATGCTGCGCAAGGACGATCAGGGCGATCCGTCCCGCGCCCGGGCACTGGCCGAGGAAGCCTATGCCGAGGACGATGCCCACATCGTGGTGGGCTCCATCGCCTCGGGGGTCGCGCTGGCCATGCTCGACGTCGCCCAGGAGTGGGAGCGCATCATGATCCCCGAGGGTGTCGCCGATGGCATCACCGGTGAGCGGCATAACCGCTACGTTTTCCGCGTTGGTCGCAACTCCTCCCAGGACGCGGTCTCCAACGCCGTTGCCGTGGGCGGCGAGGGCGTGTGCGTGTCCACCATCGCCCAGGACTACGCCTTCGGCCGGGACGGCGTACGCGCCTACAAGGAAGCCATGGAGGCCGAGGGTGGCCGCATTCTCCACGAGGAGTATCTGCCTACCGACGCCACGGACTTCACCGCCGCCGCCGAGCGGCTGTTCGAGTCCCTGCGTGACCGTGATGACTGCAACGAGAAGTACATCTTCGGCATCTGGGCGGGGCAGACCAATCCCTTCGGTCGGATTCAGGACCTCAACCCCGAGCGCTTCGGCATCACCATGAGCACCGGGGGCAACATCCTGCCCGCCATGGTCGGCTACTCGGACTTCGAGGGCATGGAAGGGGCAACGTTCTACTACTACGAGCATGTCGACAACGACATGAACAACTGGCTGGTGGACGAGCACTACGAGCGCCATGATGCGGCGCCCGACTTCTTCACCGCCCAGGGCTTTGCCCAGGCCGTGGCCATCACCGAGGCGATCCGCGCCTCCGGCGGGTCCACCGATGTCGAGGATCTGATCGATGCCTTCCGCGGTCTGGAGTTCGACACGCCCAAGGGTGCCATGCGCATCCGGCCGGAGGACCATCAGGCCATGCAGTCCATGTTCCACTTCGAGATCGAGCGCCAGCGGCGCAGTGACTGGTTCGCCGGCGACGACGAGCAGACCGTCGGCGTGCCGGTGCTGGTGCGCGAGATCCCCATGGACGAGCTGGACATCCCGGTCCGCAACTAACGCCCGCCGTGACGGTACACCTTGCCGCGGACGGGGCTCCCGTGAGCCCCGTCCGCTGGTGGGGTGTGTCTGCCGCGGGGCTGCAACCCGGTGCAGGGGGAGACGCAATGGCAACCGGAAAGCCGGTTCTGGAAAGCCGGAATCTCACCATCAACTTCGGCGGCCACATCGCCGTCAACGAGGTGTCCTGCGCGTTCGCGCCCGGAACACTGACATCCATCGTCGGGCCCAACGGTGCAGGCAAGACCACCTGGTTCAACCTGATCTCGGGCCAGCTCAAGCCCACCAGCGGGGAAGTGCTGCTCCACGGCGAGGACATTTCCCGCCTGTCCGCGCCGGCGCGCGCCGACAAGGGGCTTGGTCGCGCGTTCCAGCTCACCAATCTGTTCCCCAATCTCACCGTGCTGGAAAACTGCCGGCTGGCGGTAGGCTCGCGGGACAGCATGGGCTACAACTTCTGGTCCCTGGACGCGAAGCGCCAGGCGGTCACGGACCGGGCCATGGAGTACCTGCGCCAGGTGCGTCTGGAGCACCGTGCCGACTACGTGGTCAGCGGTCTGCCCCACGGCGACCAGCGCAAGCTGGAAGTCGGTCTGCTGCTGGCGCTGGAGCCGGAGGTGTTCATGTTCGATGAACCCACCGCCGGCATGAGCGTGGACGAGGTGCCCGTGATCCTGGATCTGATCGCCGACATCAAGAAGCGCCAGGACAAGGTGGTGCTGCTGGTGGAGCACAAGATGGATGTGGTGCGCTCCCTGTCGGACCGCATCGTGGTGCTGCACAACGGGGAACTGGTGGCCGATGGCGACCCGGCGGAGGTGATTTCCTCGCCGGTGGTGCAGGAGGCCTATCTGGGCATTCCCCAGGACGAGGCCGAGAGCGCCTGACCGCGCGCCGGCACACCACGCAACCGAACGGATATCGAGGCCGGAATCATGGCTGAATCATTGCTGTCATTGACCGATCTGCACGCCAACATCGGTCAGTACCACATCCTCCACGGGGTGAACCTGGAGGTGCCGCGGGGCGAGCTCACGGTGCTGCTGGGGCGCAACGGTGCCGGCAAGAGTACCACCCTGCGCACCATCATGGGCCTGACCCAGGTGTCCCGTGGCACCGTACGCTTCAAGGGCGAGGACATTACCGGCGCGGCCACGCCGGGTATCGCCCGCAGGGGCATCGCGTTCGTGCCGGAAGGCATGGGCATCTTCCAGCTCCTCTCCGTGCGGGAAAACATGGAACTGGCCGCCGCCAGCGGCCCCATCGACCCACAGCGGCTGGAATGGGTGTTCGAACTGTTCCCGCCCATGAAGCAGTTCTGGGACAAGGACGCGGGCAATCTCTCCGGCGGCCAGAAGCAGATGCTCGCCATTGCCCGCGCCATCATCGAGCCACGGGAGCTGCTGCTCATCGACGAGCCCACCAAGGGGCTGGCGCCGTCGATCATCAACGATCTCCGCGACGCGTTCATCGATCTCAAGGACCAGGAGGCGACCATTCTGCTGGTGGAGCAGAACTTCAACTTCGCCCGTGCTCTGGGGCAGTCCGTCGCGGTGATGGACGATGGCGCCGTGGTTCACGCCGGGCAGATGGCGGCCCTGGCCGAGGACGAGGCGCTGCAGCAGGAGCTGCTGGGCCTGAGCCTGGGTGCACACCAGTAAGGATGATGACCAATGAGTGCCAATATCTCGACAATGAACGGTAGCAGCGGCGGTCTCCGGCAGCGCTTTGCCGCCTTCCGTGACGGCTACCCGCATTTCTTCGTGCTGGGGCTGATGGTGGGCGTGATGCTCCTGCTTGCCCTGGTGCCGTATCGCACCGTGGCAGGGCCCTGGCTGCAGGCCGGGGAAGAGGTGCCCGCGCTGCTGCAGCTGTTCCGCCTGGGCTTTACCACCTGGTTCACGCTCACTGTCAGCGGCATGGCCATGGGGCTGATGATCTTCATCATGTCGTCGGGCATGACGCTGACCTTCGGGCTCATGAGCGTGCTCAATCTGGGGCACGGCGGGTTCATCTCCTTCGGCGCATTCTGCGGGGCCACGGTGGTGGCCTACCTGTCCCACTGGGGCGGCAGCGGCAGCCTGATGCTCACCACCGGTGTGCTGATCCTGGCGTTCTTCTACGCCATGCTGATCACCGGCGCCCTGGGCATATTCTTCGAGCGCGTGGTGATCCGTCCGGTGTACGGCGACCATCTCAAGCAGATCCTGGTGACCATCGGCGGCGCCATCATCCTCATGGAGCTTATCCACGTCATCTGGGGGCCCACGGACCTGCCGGTGCCGCGGCCGGATCTCCTGCGTGGCGCGGTGATCTTCCACGACGGCGTGCCGCTGATCGGCGGTGCCGCCATCGAGATCTATCGCCTGATGGCGGTGGTCGTCGGCCTGATCCTCTACGCGCTGATGCAGCTCACCATCAGTAGGACCAAGGTGGGCGTGCTCATCCGCGCCGGGGTGGAAAGCACGGAAATGGTGGAGGTGCAGGGCTACCGCATCCGCATGCTGTTTCTTGCCGTGTTCGTGGTGGGCTCGGCGCTGGCCGGGCTGGGCGGCGCCATGTGGGGAATGTACGAGCAGATCGTCAACGCCCACATGGGCGAGCACCTGATGATCATGGTCATCGTGGTGATCATCACCGGCGGCCTGGGCTCCATTACCGGCTGTTTCTACGCCGCCATCCTGGTGGGACTGATCAACCTCTATGTCGGCTACCTGGAACCGCGTCTGGCGGGTATCGCCACCGTGGGGCTGATGGTCGCCGTGCTCATGTGGCGGCCCCAGGGGCTGATCCCGGTACTCCGGCATTAAAGGGATGCAATGACAATGATGCACTCGATTCTCTCCGGCGACTTCCCGCGCAGCCGCGTTCTCACGGGACTGTTGATCGCCATCTTCATCGGGCTGGCCCTGGGGCCGTTCCTGTTCGGTGGCACCGTGGCCTTCCGCACCATGGGGCTGATCTGCGTGTTCATCATCGTGGTGGCGTCCTACGACCTGATGCTGGGCTATACCCACGTGGTCTCCTTCGCGCACCTGATGTTCTTCGGCTTCGGGGCCTACGGCGTGGCCATGGCGCTGGACGCCATGGGCTCGAACTTCACCGCCATCTTCGTCGGTCTGGGGGCCAGCCTGGCGCTGTCGGTGGTGGTGGCGTTGCTGCTGGGGCTTCTGTCCCTGCGGGTGAAGGCGATCTTCTTCGCCCTGGTCACCCTGGCCATCGCCTTTGCCTTCATGGTCCTGGTGAACCAGCTCTACTTCATCACCGGCGGCGAGGACGGCATGCGCGTGGCGGTTCCCCGGGAACTGGGGCCGGCGTTCCGCATGGATGACACCTGGACCGGGTTCTCCCTGGTGGGTTGGCTCTGGGGCGTGATCACCAACCCGCTGGCCGTGGCGGAAGTGACCCGCGAGGCCTTCTTCGACGTACGCATGAACGGCCGGCTGCTGATGTACTACGTCACCTTCGTGCTGGCCACGGGGCTGTTCCTGTTCATGCTACGCCTGGTGAACTCGCCCTTCGGCAAGGTGCTGCTGGCCATCCGCGAGAACGAGTTCCGCGCCGAGGCGCTGGGCTACCGCACCGTCTACTACCGCACGGCGGTGGTGGTGATCGCCTCCATGCTGGCCACCGTTGGCGGCGTGCTGTTCGCCCTGGTGACCCGCTACATCACCCCGGAGTCCACCCTGGACTTCGAGCTGGCCGTGTTCGTGCTGCTGATGTGCGTGATCGGTGGCATGGGCACCCTGTACGGCTCCGTGGTGGGGGCGACGGTGTTCCTGATCGCCCAGAACTACCTGCAGGACCTGCTGGGCGGTGTCTCCGACTGGATGGAGGCCATGCCTCTGCTCCACTACGTGGCCGGCCTGTTCGGTGCGGATCGCTGGCTACTGTGGTTCGGGGTGCTGTTCGTGCTCAGCGTCTACTTCTTCCCCACCGGCATTGTCGGCCAGTTGCGTACCTGGGCGGCCGAGCGGGAACGCCGCCGCCAAGGCAAGGCTGTCGCTGAAGGGGAAACCGCGGAGCAGACGGGCTGAGGTCCGCGGACCGGGGGCTTTAGCGGCCCCCGGTCTTGTATGCACCGGTGGAGCTGCGGCGGCCCAGGTGGCCGCCGTTTTCCTGTAGCCACGCCTCGGCGTGTTCACGGCCGTGATCCCGCAGGTGGCAGAGGAAGTGCCAGTCCGGGTTGATGCGACTATTGCGGCCCATGTCGCTGGTGACCTGTCCGGTGTCGATGGCGTGCAGGCGGTGCCGGCGCCAGGGCAGTCCGGGGCCCACCGCGGCCACGCCTTCGCGCAGCATGCCGAGGAGCTCCAGTTCCCGCGCCAGGTTGGCGTTGAAGGCAATCTCGTTGGCGCGATCGAGGATGTCCGGCAGTGACGTGGGCAGATCGGGGCGCTCCGGCGGGGTCAGCTGCACCAGCAGCAGATCGCGGGCCCTGCATTCCAGAAACAGTGGCCAGAGCGCCGGATTGGCGGTATAGCCGCCGTCCCAGTAGTGCTCGCCATCGATCTCGATGGCGTGGAACAGCAGTGGCAGACAGGCCGAGGCGGCGACCGCGTGGGCACTGAGTTCTTCCCGGCGGAACAGGCGGGCCCCGCCGGTGCGCACATGGGTGGCGGAGACGAACAGCCGCAGCCGGTCGTCGTGGCGCAGGCGCTCGAAGTCGACGCTCTGTTCCAGCACCTGGATCATCGGATTGAAGCCGCCGGGGTTGAGCTGGTAGGGCGACGCCATGCGGCTCAGGCTGTTCACCAGCAGGAATCCGGGTGACCAGTCCCGGTTCCAGCCATGCAGCAGATAGTCCAGCGGCGTGGTCTGCAGCGGGCCCATCTGTGCCTGCTCGCTGATCCGGCGCCAGAGCTGCTCCATGCTGTCGCGGGCGCCCTGTCGTCCGGCCGCAAGGAAACCGCTGGCAAAAGCGACGGCGTTGACCGCACCGGCGCTGGCACCGCTGATACCGTCGTAGTTGATGCGCCGTTCTTAAAGCAGACGATCCAGCACGCCCCAGGTGAAGGCGCCGTGGCTACCGCCGCCCTGCAGCGCGAGATTCAGGCGGATCCGCGGGGCACCCAGTATCTGGTCACGGACACCGGCTAACCAGCCCATGACGCCCCTGTCGCAATCAGGATTTCCCGGCCCTGTGAGCTAGGTCGCACTCGTGCTGATCCTCCGTGTGCTAGCGTGCGAGAGAATTGTCAGGGAACCATAACACGCGATCATGGCTGCAATCGGGACTGAAGTTCTGGAAACCCTCGTTCCCCTCCGGGATCTTCCCGAAGAGGCGGTGCGGGAGCTCGTGGAAGTGGTGGAGCTGGAAGACCACCCGGCGCGCAGCGTTATCTTCCGCCAGGGAGGGGACGACGGCTGGACCCGCTACGTGCTGTCCGGCGCCGTCGTCCTGGTGGACGACGACGGCAACCGCCGCACCTTCACCGGGACCGGCAACGCCGGCGTGTACCCGGAGCCCCTGGCGCCAGCTGGGCCGTTTCCGCACAACGCCGTGGCCAGTACCGACGTGCGTCTGATCCGGCTGCCCCGGGACCGGGTCAACGAGGTCATGGCCGCCTCCCGTCTGCCGGACTACGACGTGGGCGAGGTCAGCCCGCAGAGCGGTGACGCCGGCGAAGGGCTGTTCTACCAGCTCTTCGAGGATCTCATGGCGGATCGTCTGGATTTGCCAAGTATGCCGGACATGGCCATCAAGGTGCGCGAGGCCATCGATGAGCACGAGGCGGGCGCCGGCGAGCTGGCGCGGATCATCCAGGCGGATCCGGCGCTCGCTGCCCGGCTGATCCAGACCGCCAATGGCGCCGCCTTCGGCGGCCAGACGCCGGTGGACTCCCTGGCCCCTGCGATTACACGCCTGGGCCTGCGGACCACCCGCGAGGTGGTGATGGCGGTGGCGCTGAAGTCGGTGTTCCAGTCGTCGCACCCGCTGCTCAACCAGCGCATGACCGAACTGTGGATGCACAGCGCCCTGGTGGCCGCCATCTCCCAGGTGATGGCCCAGCGAATGCGCGGTTTCGACTCTGGACGCGCCCTGCTGGCCGGGCTGGTCCACGATATCGGCGTCATCCCCATGCTCACCAACGCCGGCGAATACCCGGAGCTGGCCGACAACCCCGTGCTGCTGCAGCAGACCATCTCCGCCTATCGTGGCCAGGTGGGGGCGATGATCCTGCGGCGCTGGAATTTCCCGGACGACATGGTCAACGTCCCCCTGGCCGCCGAGGAGTGGCACCGGGAGGCGGATGCAGGCGACTACGCCGACCTGGTGATGCTGGCGCAGTTACAGGCGCTCAGTGACGAACCCATGGCCGAAGTGCCGGGACTGAGCGAAACCTCCGCATACCAAAGGCTCGGTCTGGAAAACCTTGGCGTCACCGAAGGCGTCTCGATTATTGCCGAGGCGCGCGAGGAGATCGCCGAGGCGCAGAAGATCCTGCTGGGTCACTGAGGACGTTGCCCCGCCACGGTGGTGGCGGGGCAACGCGGCCCGTCAGCCCTCCTCCTTGAGCACTTGGTTGCGCAGGTCCTTGCGCAGGATCTTGCCCACGGGTGTCTTGGGCAGGTCGTCGGTGAAGCGGATCTCCTTGGGTACCTTGTACGCGGTCAGGTTCTTGCGTGCGAACTCGATCACGTCCTCTTCCTTGAGCTCCTTGTTGCGCGTGACCACATAGGCACGCACTGTCTCGCCGCCGGCTTCCCGGTTGGGAATGCCGATGACCGCGGCTTCGTCGATGTCCGGGTGCTCGCTGAGCACCTCCTCGACCTCGTTCGGGTACACGTTGAAGCCG
>SKYZ01000010.1 GCA_007127625.1 Aquisalimonas sp.
CAGAATCGCAGGGCGAAGCGGGAGCTACCGGCGCTGCAATGTGTGACCGGATTGAGCTTTGCCTGCGCAACCCCGGGGAGATCGGGCATCCAGGGATTCCGGTGGATTCTTCCGACCTCCTTGATGCTGCGGTTCTGGTGCCACTGATTGCCCGCGCAAACGGATTGAATGTTGTGCTGACCCGACGCAGCGATCAACTCACGAAGCATGCAGGGCAGATCAGTTTCCCGGGTGGACGAATCGACCTGAGCGACCCGTCGCCGGTACATGCTGCGCTTCGCGAAGCACACGAAGAGGTTGGCCTGGAATCCGAAAGAGTGCGCATATTGGGGGCGATGCCAAGGTACCCGACCGCCACGGGCTTCATGATCCACCCCTTCGTCGGCTACATCCGCGACAGTGGGATCCTGGTGCCGCAGCCGTCGGAGGTGGCGGAAATCTTCGAGGTGCCGCTGGCGTTCTTCCTGGATCCCGCCAACCACCGACCTCACCATATCGAATACCAGGGTCAGCAATACCGCCTCCATGCCATGCCCTACGGGGACTACTACATCTGGGGCGCCACCGCCGCCATCCTGCGTGAGCTGTATGCCCGCGTGCGCGGCCATGCCCCGGAGATGCTGCCGGAGCACGCCCGCCCCTGAAATGAAAGGTGGCTTCAGGTCGCCGGCACGATACGGTTTCGCAGCGTTCCAATACCTTCGACACCGCACTCCACCACGTCCCCCGGCTGCAGGAAGCGGGGCGGCTCCTGAGCGAAGCCCACTCCACTGGGTGTGCCCGTGGCGATGATGTCCCCCGGTTCCAGCGTCATGACTGCCGACAGCCGCGCGATCGTGTCGGCGACCCGGAACACCTGATCGGAAGTGTGCCCGTCCTGCTGGCGTTCGCCATTGACGTCGCACCAGAGGCGGAGAGCATGCGGGTCCGGGATGAGGTCCGCCGGCACGATCCCCGGCCCCATGGGACAGCCGCCATCCAGGCTCTTGCCGAGGAAGAACTGCTTGTGCCGGAACTGCAGGTCCCGAGCGGAAAGATCATTGATCACCGTGTAGCCGAATACGTGCTCCAGCGCACGGTGTTCGGGGATGTGGCGTCCGCCGACGCCGATGACCACCGCGAGTTCCACCTCCCAGTCGAGCTGTGTGGTGACCTCCGGATCCAGGGGGATGTCGGCGACCGGGCCGGTGACGCTGCTGGTCGCCTTGGTGAAGACCACCGGATGCTCCGGCAGGGCGAGCTCCTGGCCCTTGGCCTGCTGGGATTCCCGTGCGTGCTCCGCATAATTCAGCCCCAGGCACATGATATTCCTGGGCGGCCGCGGGATCGGTGCCAGAAGTTCTACCTCGTCCAGAGCCGGTGTCTCCCGGGCTTCGGCGAGGATCCGCGCACGGTCGGTGGCCCGATGCGCCTGAAGGGCGGCCAGGAGAGTGGCGGGATGGTCCGGTGTCGCTGCAGCGAGATGGACGCGGCCCTCATGGAGCAGGCCCCAACGGGTAGCCTGATGGTGAACGACGGAAACGTACTGCATGCGCTCTCCCCGTGCCGGGATGATAAAGGGTGGTATATACTACGAGGCTGTGCGGGTTTGCCAAACTCTGCGCACGATTCGATGTCTCATGGAGGACACACCCCGGTTTCCGACAAGTCCACGCGCGCGGGGTTGCCCCACTGCCAGACATCCTTACCACTGGAGGCCGAATGTTTCTGACCCGGATAAGCCTTTCCACCCTTTTGGCGCTGGGCGTGCTGGCGTTTCCCGCGCTTCTGTCGGCTGACGAGTCCCTCGAGGGGGAGGCCGTCACCGAGGACGAGGATGACCGCTCGGAAGCCATGAGACGCTATGGCACCGACCAGAACGTGTTCCCATTGCCGGAGGACGACGTCGACGTCATCGGTGAGGTGCACACGGTGGAGGCGCGCCGCGAAGACACGTTGCTGGAGATTGCGCGGCGGCACGGCTTGGGTTATCGGGAGATTCGTCGTGCCAATCCCGATGTGGACCTGTGGATGCCGGGGGAGGGCACCGAGGTCACCATTCCGACGCGATTCATCCTGCCGCCGGGCCCCCGGGAGGGCATTGTGGTGAACCTCTCGGAGATGCGCCTGTACTACTATCCGGAACCGGGGCCGGATGGTCGCCGCGTGGTGGAAACCTACCCCATCAGCGTCGGCCGCATGGATTGGTCAACGCCCATTGGCGAAACCACGGTAACCATGCGCCTGGAAGATCCGGCGTGGTTCCCGCCGGCGTCCGTACGCCAGCGCTACGAGGAAGAAGGCCGACCGCTGCCGCGGCGAGTGGATCCGGGTCCCGATAACCCACTGGGCCGGCACGCCATCGGCCTGGATATCCCAGGGTATTTCATACACGGTACCAATCGCCCGGCCGGTGTGGGCATGCAGGCGACCCACGGATGCATTCGCATGTTTCCCGAAGACATCGAACACATCATCCACCGGGTCGACAGCGGTACGAAGGTCCGGATTCTTGACGAGCCCTACAAGGCGGGCTGGTCGGCAGAGGGCGATCTCTACCTGCAGGCGTATCCGGAACTCTCGGAGGAAGAGGACGCCGACAAGGAGGGCGTGACCCCGGCAGTGAAGGCCGTTGCCGGTGTGCTGCGCGACCGATCCGCACGTGTGGACTACCAGCGGCTGAAAGAGGTCGCGCGGAGGGCCGAGGGGCGTCCGGAGTCCATTACCCGGAAAGCGGTCCAGCGGGACATGGCCAGCGCCGAGTAGAGGTAGAGCCTGTCGGGCCCTGACCCGTTCACCGTAACGGAGCTTCAAGGGAAGTCCGGGCGAATCCGGAAACCAAAAAAAAAGCCCCGCCTCGGCGGGGCTTTTCCGCAACAGAGAAGTCTTACTTCTGCATGGACTCTTCGAACATGCGGTCGATCTTCTCGTTGAGCTCTTCAATACGCTCTTCGTTGCGATTGGCCTTGTACTCAGCGGCCTTCGCAGTACCTTCCGCCTCAAGGGCAGTCTCACGGGCTTCGTTGGCCACGTCCAGGGCCTGGGAAGCCTGGGACTGCGCATCTTCGACCATCTGGCGCATCTCGTCTTCGTCGCCCTGAGCGGCGCAACCGACGAGCACACCCATGGAGAGACCCAGGGCGGAGAGCTTCAGCAGGGATTTAAGGCTGTGCGACATGTGGTACGTCTCCTTTCACTCTTGTTGTCTTGCCGAACAGCGTGAACGGCAATCGGTGGACATTGTAGAACCAATCGGACGGTTACGAAACTCGCTACACCCATGGTTCTATTCGCAGCATGGGTTTTTCAACCTTTCCGGGTGTCGGAAACCTTCCTGACACCCGCATTGGGAGACTAACAGGATTGAGCGGGGTCTGCCTTGTGTTGTTTCAAGGCGACAACGGCAGGGCCTCTTCTTCGGCCATTGCGGTCAGTTCCGCCCGGCCGGCGATGACAACGCGCGTGCCCACGCGCACGTATTCCGCCAGTTTGTCCATCTCTTCGTCGGTGACGGCGACACAGCCATT
The DNA here is from genome assembly GCA_007127625.1 of Aquisalimonas sp. Lineage (GTDB taxonomy): Bacteria > Pseudomonadota > Gammaproteobacteria > Nitrococcales > Aquisalimonadaceae > Aquisalimonas. The sequence goes on from SKYZ01000010.1 coordinate 3,507, forward strand.
GGTCCAGTTGGCGCGGGCGTGGAGGTTGGTATCGCCGTCGCCGACGCCGTGGATGCCGATATGCCCGCCAACGGCGGTGCGCTGAGGCGGCAGGCGGCGTTCGCGGAGGGCGTCGGTGATCTGCAGGAATTCATCCAGGTCCATGACGCCACTGTTATAGGCGGTCCGGGCATGGTGGAAGTTGGGGAAATCCAGACCGAAGAACAAGTGGAAACGGCTGTCCTCGTTGACCCAGGCGACCCGGAAGTCCCCTAGCGGCGTGGTCCTGTCTCCGCGCTCGCGCAGGTGCGAGACACCCCCGCGCCCGATGGCAATGTGCGGCAGATGGAGCAGCTCCTCGCCTTCGGCGTAGACCCGGATTTCCTTTCGGTCGGTGTCAACGAGAACCCATGGGTCGCCGGCGTGAGCGACGCTCGCGGCAAGAATCAGCAGGAGGGTGGTCAGTAGCCTGATCATGGAATGTTTGTATTGTCCCTGGATGCCACAAGTGCCCGTACATCGGCCGCGGAGAATGGCCAGTGCAGCTCCCGGCCATCGCTGCATCGGCGTAGCACCGGAATACTGTAGCTGTATTTGGCCATGAGGCCGTCATCCAGCGCAATATCAACTTCACGAACCGTGACGCCGTCCACAGGCAGAACCTCAACCAGCTCCCGCGCGGCCTCCTCGCACAGGTGGCAGCCAAGGGTCCCGAACAGCAGGAACCGGGGAGACTGGTCTTGATGGGTTGCCTGCTCTATCATCCCCGCCTGATCACTCCCATGCCAGCGTGCAATGCCATGAGCCTCGCCGCAGATTCCGCCAACGCTCATCGGGCCCGGAGCACCGCGGTGCCGGGGCGCCGCCTGTCCGTGGCACCGATGATGGACTGTACGGACCGCTATGCACGGTACCTGCTACGCCTGATCACGCAGCGCGCTCTGTTGTATACGGAAATGGTGCCCGCGCCGGCGATTGTACACGGCCGTGTGGATCTGTTCCTGGCCTTCGATCCCACGGAACACCCGGTTGCAGTGCAATTCGGGGGTGCCGACCCGGCGGAGCTTGCCACCTGTGCACGTTGGGCGCACCGCTACGGCTACGATGAAGTCAACCTGAACGTGGGCTGCCCCAGTGACCGCGTGCAGTCGGGGCGCTTTGGTGCCTGCCTCATGGCGGAGCCGTGGCGCGTGGCCGACTGCGTGGCCGCCATGGCCGAGGCCTCGCCGGTGCCGGTCACGGTCAAGACGCGGATCGGCATCGATGACCAGGATTCCTGGGAGATGCTGACGGATTTCGTCGGCACGGTGAGCGAGCGCGGGGGGTGCGACAGCTTTGCCATCCATGCCCGTAAGGCCTGGTTGCAGGGGCTGAGCCCGAAACAGAACCGCGAGGTGCCGCCACTGGACTACCAGCGGGTCTACCAGTTGAAACAAGCGTTCCCGGATCTGGAGATCATCATCAACGGCGGCATCACCGATCTGGACCAGGCGGAGCGCCACCTGGAGTGCGTGGATGGCGTCATGATCGGCCGCGAGGCTTACCACAACCCGTACATGCTGGCGGAGGTGGACCGCCGGCTGTTCGGCGAGCACTCGTCGGTACCGTCCCGCCACGACATCCTCGCGGCCTATCTGCCATTCGTGGAAGCACAGCTACAGGCGGGTGCGCCACTGAGCGCCATGAGCCGCCATCTCCTGGGACTGTTCCAGGGGGTTCCCGGAGCACGGGCCTGGCGTCGCCACATAAGCGAGCATGCCCACAAGCCGGGTGCGGGGGCGGAGGTCCTGCGCGATGCCGCGGCCAAGGTGCGCCCGCACGCGGAGGCCGAGACAGGCGCAGCAGTAACCGGCGGCTGAAGCGTCAGTCCAGTGCTTGCTCGAGGCGGAAGAAACGCCTGGCCGTCGCGGTCGTCTTGGTCGCCAGCGTCTCCGGATCCTCGCCCCGGTGATGCGCAACCGCCCGCGCGATGTGCGGGAGGAAAGCCGGTTCGTTGCGGCCACCCTCGGGTTTCGGGCGCAGATCCCGGGGCACGAGCCAGGGTGCGTCGGTCTCGATCATCAGGCGCTCCGCCGGGATGTCCCTGACCGCCTCCCGAAGCTCCAGGCCGCGCCGTTCGTCACAGATCCAGCCGGTGACGCCGATGTGCAAGTCCAGATCCAGGTAATCATAAAGCGCCTGCCGGGTATCGGTGAAACAGTGGACCACCGCATCCACCAGGCGGTCGCGCTGTTCCCCGAGAATGGCCAGCAGGCGCTGGTGGGCGTCCCGCTGATGAATGAACACCGGCAGGCCCAGTTCGGCGGCGAGCTCCAGCTGCCGGGCGAAGGCCGCCTCCTGGTCGGGGCGCGGTGAGAAGTCACGGTTGAAGTCCAGGCCGGTCTCGCCGATGGCGACCACCCCGGGCTCGGCGGCGAGCTGCCGGAGGGTGCCAAGCGTCTCGCTGCTGCATTCCCGGGCACCGTGGGGGTGTACGCCCGCGGTGGCATAGAGGATACCGGGGTAGGTCAGCGTCCAGTCCCGGGCCGCGATGCTCTCCCGCTCACTGGTGCCGGTGGCTATCATGGCCTCGACGCCGGCTTCCCGGGCGCGGGCGACGACGGCCTCCCGATCCTTGCGGAAACGGTCGCTGGTCAGGTTGACGCCGATATCGATGAGCTGCATGGGGCCTCCCGTTTCACGCCGGGTATTATGCTCACTGTCGCGGGGCTTGTCAGCGCCAGTGGCCGCCGTTGTTTTCCCCGTTAGAATGGTGCCCTTTGAAGGTATGACGAATAAGGAGGGAGGACGCATGTCCGAGGCCGAGAGTTACGACCACCTGCCCATGGACTGGATCGGAGACTGGGCGGGACGCCGTGCGGCACTCACTCCGCACCGGCCAGCGGTCTACGAGGCGGACACCGGAACGCGGTTGACCTTTGCCGAAGTGGACGACCGCGCGAGCCGCGTCGGCGCCTGGCTGGTGGACGAGGCCGATCTGGGCAAGGGGGACCCGGTCTGCGTCATCTGCCGCAATCGCCTGGAAGCGGTGGACCTGTATTTTGCCTGCGGCAAGATTGGAGCGGTCCTGGCACCGCTGAGTTACCGCCTGCGGCCGCGGGAGCTCAATGAACTCCTGGAGCGTATCCAGCCGCGCGCGTTCGTCTACGAGGATGTGTTCGATGATCTGGTCGGCGAACTGGACATGCCGGCGTCGGTGGAGAAACGCGTGCGGATCAGCGACGGCGGCGACAGCGAGTTCGCCGCGCTGCTGGACTACCCGTGCCGGGACGTCAACACCCCCCTGGCCCAGTCCGACACCTTCCTGTACATCCATACCGGCGGGACCACCGGCACCCCCAAGGTGTGCATCGTGCCCCACCGGCAGATGATCTGGAATGCGCTGGACATGATCGTCACCAGTGGCAATCTCATGGACCAGCGTGTGCTGATCACCTTCCCCATGTTCCATGTGGGCGGCTGGAACTCCTTCACGCCGGTATTCCATGCTGGTGGCCACGCGGTGATTACCCGGCAGTTCGACCCCGGGCAGGTGCTGGAAGTCATCGAACAGGAAGGCATCACCAGCTTTGGCGGCGTCGAGGCCATGCTGCGGTTCATTGCCGAGCATCCGCGTTTCCCCGACACCGACATCTCCACCGTTGAAGGCATTACCAGTGCCGGGGCGCCGTGCTCTGCCGAGGTCATGGAGCCCTTCTACCAGCGCGGCGTCCCGGTGGCCCAGGCGTACGGCCTCACCGAGGCAGGACCGTCCAACTTCATGTACAACGGCATCGACCAGGACCTGGACACCATCCGCGCACACAATCGCAGCATTGGCACCAGCATGATCCACTGCGATTTCCGCATTCTCGACCAGGAGACCCGCACCCCCGTGGCCCGGGGCGAGGTGGGCGTCCTGTGCATGCGCAGCCTGCACAACTTCGGCGGTTACCTGGGGCAGCCGGATCGCACCCGCAAGGCCCTGCTGGAGGACGGCTGGGTGGACAGCGGCGATCTGGCCGTCGAGGACGAACACGGCAACGTGCGCATCGTCGGTCGTGCCGACAACATGTTCATCAGCGGCGGCGAGAACGTTTCCCCCGAAGAAGTGGAGAACGTGGTGCTGGAGCACCCGCGGGTCGCGCAGGCCTGCGTCGTCGGCATGCCGGACGACCGCTGGGGACAGGTGCCCGTCGCCGCTGTAGTGACGGATGGCGAGGTGGGCGAGGACTTCACCGAGGACCTGCGCAAGCACTGCCGGCAGTCCCTGGCATCGTTCAAGGTGCCGGCTCGGGTGGTCGTGACCGACACGATTCCCGTGACCGGGGCCGGTAAAATCGACCGCAACACCCTGCGCCGGCAGCTGGAGGACTGAAGCGATGGCCACCCGTTGCAGCGGCCGCGTCCTGGTGATTGCCGGCTCCGACTCCGGTGGCGGCGCCGGCATCCAGGCCGACATCAAGGCGATCACCGCGCTGGGCGGTTACGCCATGACCGCTGTCACGGCCCTGACGGCGCAGAACACCCTGGGTGTGCACGGGGTTCATCCCGTGCCTCCGGCCTTCCTGCGTCAGCAGATCCAGGCGGTCATGGGGGATCTCCCGCCGCAGGCACTGAAAACCGGCATGCTCCACGACGGCGCGACCATCGAGTGCGTGGCGGAACTGGCAGAAGGGACCGGACAGGGCCTGCCGCTGGTGGTGGATCCGGTCATGATTGCCCAGAGCGGCGCCAGGCTGCTTGAGGAGGAGGCCATGGAAGCCCTGGTCCAGCGACTGCTGCCGTTGACCACATTGCTGACGCCCAACCTGCCGGAGGCGGAGGCACTGCTCGGGCGCAGGCTGCAGGGCGCCGGGGACATGGCCGATGCCGCGCTTGAGCTGCGCTCCATGGGGCCGGATGCAGTCCTGTTGAAGGGCGGGCACCTGCAGGGCAGTGAGCTGGTGGACGTTCTGGCCCACGCCGACGGGGTGGAGCAGTTCCACCATGGCCGCATCGACACCCGGCATACCCACGGCACCGGGTGCACCCTGGCGTCGGCCATCGCCACCGGCGTGGCGCAGGGGCGCGGCATGGGGGATGCCGTACATCGTGCCCGGGACTACCTGCTGGAGGCCATCCGTACGGCACCGGGGTTTGGAGGCGGTGGCGGACCGGTGAATCACTGCCACACGGTCCAGGTGCCGCCGGACTGATCAGGAACCGGTTGCGTTCGTCTCGCCGGAGCTGGAGGTGTACGCCCCGTAACGGCGCTCCACATAGCGCTCGATGAGCGCCTTGAAGTCCTCGGTCAGTTGCTCGCCC
>SKYZ01000351.1 GCA_007127625.1 Aquisalimonas sp.
CGGCCTCGCTGCCCACGGCATCGAGGCCGGCGACCGGGTGGCGCTGATCCTAGACAACGGCACGCCGTTCGTGGAACTCATGCTGGCCACCTGGCGACTGGGTGCGGTCATTGTGCCGCTGAACACCCGGGACCAGAAGCCCGGATATCAGCACATGCTCTCCGACTCCGGTGCCCGACTGGTGGTGTACGAGCCGGCACTGCGGGAGCGGTTGCCGTCGCCGGCGGACCTCCCGGAGCTGCAGCACAGACTGTGTGTTGCTGCCGGGTCAGGGGAGGCGGGATATGACTCCCTGTTCGAGCACGGTCAGCGGACCGAAGTGGCCACCGTCGCCGAAGACGACACCGCCGCAATTCTCTATACCTCCGGCACCACCGGCAGACCGAAGGGTGCCATGCTCACGCACTTCGGGATCATCCACTCGCTGTTGCACTTCCAGTGGGGCATGGGGCTCGGACCGGGGGACCGATCCCTGATCACCGTGCCCATGAGCCATGTCACCGGCCTGGTGGCGCTGATCGGTGTGTCGCTGGGCGCTGCCGGCGCGCTGATCATCCAGCGCGAGTTCAAGGCCGCCCGCTTCCTGGAACTGGCGGCCCGTGAGCGCATGACCCACACCGTCCTGGTGCCGGCCATGTACAACCTTTGCCTCCTGGACCCGGACTTCGACGGCCATGATCTCTCCGCCTGGCGGATCGGCGGCTACGGCGGGGCACCCATGCCCGAGGTCACCATTCGTACGCTGGCGGAGAAGCTGCCGGGCCTGCAGCTCATGAACGCCTACGGCGCCACCGAGACCAGTTCACCGGCGACCATGATGCCGCCGGCCTACACCTCGGGTCGTGGTGACAGCGTTGGCGCGGAGCTCCCGTGCGCCGAGGTTGTCGTCATGGATGACGCGGGTTGTGAAGTCCCGCAGGGCGAGTCCGGTGAAGTCTGGATCCGCGGGCCCATGGTGGTGCCGGGCTACTGGAACAACGAGGCGGCAACGGCACGGGAATTCACCGCCGGTTTCTGGCGCTCCGGGGACATCGGCAGCAAGGATGGCGACGGGTTTCTGTACGTCTTCGACCGCAAGAAGGACATGATCAACCGTGGTGGCTACAAGGTGTACACCACGGAAGTGGAGAACGTGCTGCTGGAACACCCCGATGTGGTGGAAGCGGCGGTGGTGGGGCGGCCCTGCCCGGTGCTGGGCGAACGCGTACACGCGTTTGTCGTGACGAAGGTGGCCGGAGTCAGCACTGAGGCCATCAGGCAGCATTGTGCCGCGGCCCTGTCCGACTACAAGGTCCCCGAGGGCTGCACGTTCCGCAGCGAACCGCTGCCCCGCAACCCCAACGGCAAGGTGCTCAAGCGCACCCTGCGGGATGAACTGGCATGACCCCGCCGGTCCTGGGGATCATGCCTGGTTGCGCGCTTCTTCGTATCCCGGAAAGGAGTGCTTCAGTGTCGCGTGGTTGAGCAGCATCTCTGCCTTCAGCTGTTCCCCGGCGGCATCGAAGATCCGGGTGCGTACCCAGTACGATTCGGTGCGCTTGCTCTCCGATAGCGCCACGATCTCGCGGCGGATGAGGTAATCCTCGCCGACCAGAAGCGGACCGTCGACCATGCGGATCTCCTGGTCCGCGAACAGGCCGATGACGGGGTGCTTCACCGGGAACTGCGCCTTGGGGCTGGTGTACTCGGCCAGCACGCTGACCATCTCCAGCGGGATGATCGGCCGACCCCACGGCGACGACGCACCCTCCGCATACCAGGGTGAGTACTCGGTGATCTTTTCCAGTTTCTGGTTCAGGGAAAAAGGGTAGAGATTGCCCATGTGCTGGTCCAGGTCCATGCGCACCGGCTCGTCCTGAGCGCCCGTCATGCCCACTTCGAGATCGGACAGGATCACCAGTTTCTCCGGCGGGCGCAGCTTCGCCATGCGCTGCTCTAGCAGGGTCTGCCCGTGATCCGGGTCGATGCTCGCGCTGGCCTCGAGCACCGGGGTGCCATCCGCCTTCTCGGCCCAGGCCCGTGCTCGTGTGGCCCCCGGCTCCGGGATCTCCACAAAGGCCCGCACCGACTCACCCTCGACCACCATGTTCTGGAAGTGAGACGAGAAGCAGCCCCGCTCGAACCAGTCGTTTCCCCAGATACGGGCAAGCAAGGGCAGGAACTGACTGAAGTGTGTCGGCCCCTCAATGGGGCCGGCCCGAAAGCCGAGTTCCTCGGCCATGGAGTCGTCGTGGATGGAGCTGTGACCGCTGTATTCCTGGTCGGCCAGCATCTGCTGCGGCTGTCGCAAGGGGCCGCACAAGGAAAGTGGTGTATCGAAGCTCATCGCCCTGTCTCATTCATGATGTAGTGAAACCTCAGCCGGGAACGCCGCCTCCTGCAGGCAGCGCCCCGTCAAGTGTCGAGCGCCCGACGGGTTCAGCTGTCCAGCATGCCCGCAAGGCGGTCGCGAATGAGCCCTTCGGATTCCGCCATGGTGCGGTCAATGAGCTCCTTCACCGTCGGCACGTCGTGGATCAGCCCGGCAACCATGCCGCAGGACCAGGCGCCGGCGTCCATCTCGCCCTCTTTCATGATGCGCGGGTACACGCCGGCCACCTCATCGAGAATGTCCTCGAACTTGAGATCGTCGCCCAGGCGTTTCTCCTTCTCCAGCAACCGCTCCACGGCGTCATTGGTGAGCACACGCTCCGTATTGCGCAGAGGACGCATGACCAGGCGCGTGTCCAGCTCGCTTGCCGCGACGATGGCCTGCTTGACTCGTTCGTGCACCGGCGCTTCCTGGGTGGCGATGAAACGCGTCCCCATGTTCATGCCCTCGGCGCCCATGGCCAGCGCGGCCGTCAGCGACCGGCCGTTCGCCATGCCGCCGGAGGCGACGAACGGGATGGTCAACTCTTCCGCGGCACGGGGCAGCAGGATGAAATTGGGGACATCGTCTTCACCCGGATGGCCGCCACACTCGAAGCCGTCAACGCTGGCGGCATCGCAGCCGATTGACTCCGCCTTCAGGGCGTGTCGCACGGAGGTGCACTTGTGGATCACCTTGATCCCTGCCTCCTGCAACGGTGGCAGAACCTGCTGCGGATTGTTGCCCGCCGTCTCCACGACTTTCACACCGCCATCGATGATGGCCTTGATGTAACCGGGGTAGTCAGGAGTGTTGACGGACGGCAGGAACGTCACGTTCACCCCGAACGGCTTGTCGGTCATCTCGTGACAGCGCCGGATCTCCTCGGCAAGCGCTTCGGGGTTGGGCTGGGTCAGTGCGGTAATGATGCCGAGCCCGCCGGCATTCGACACTGCCGCCGCCAGCTCCGCATAGCCGACGTGGTGCATGCCACCCTGGATAATCGGGTGCTGGATGCCAAACATTTCCGTGATTTTCGTCTTCATGGGTCTTCGTCTAACACTCTTGGTTGGCGCCGGAGCACGCATGTGCAAGCGCTTCGTGATTGGCCGGGATGCGATGCCTTCTGCCGAAGCACTGCACCCGCACGTGAATCGATTGTCGATATTGCCTCGTAACCCGCTTCAGCACCAAACCCGCGCAATGTGTCCTGCCCTCGAACGAGGTTTGCTCATCCAGCTTCAGCCATAGGGTACTAACCAGGCGATGAGGATGGGCGCCCCCCGGTGACAATGCTAACCAGGCTTCGCGCGAGTTGGCGGAGCATCTCCAGAAGCATGAGGCCGAACGCAAGGGGTACCATTGCCAGCACCGGGTAGATCAGCCAGTAGCCGCTGCCGATCTGCGCCTGACGACCGTCCATGTATCCGTCCCACGCGAACAGCCCCGTGTAGTAGAGCAGGGCGCCGAAGACGGCCGTCTCGACAGTCAGCACCACGGTGGCCAATAGTGCCTGCCCGCGGGGCGGCAACGCCTCACTGATGAAGCCCAGTCGCGGGAAGGTGCCCTCACGGTGCGCCAGCGGCAGTGCCCAGAACACGATCAACGGAAACAGAATACGTTCGACGATGTTGTAGGCTCCAGGGATGAGGTTCATCCCGAGGACGTAGCGTCCAAAGACGCTGATCACTGTAATCAGCATCATTGCAAGCAGGCACAGGCCGGCACCTACCGACGCCAGCCCCCAGTCCACTCGCCCGATCCATTTCCAGATCCTCACGCCACCTCCGGAGTCTCGTTAGCGAATGTGGCCGGGTAGCCAGGTCACGATGCCCGGCACCATGACCATGAGCGCCGATACAAGCACCGCTGCGAACAACGCGAAAACCGCCGTGATACGGAATACAGGCCCCACCGGAAACTGTGCCGCGGAGGCCGCTGCATAAGCAGAAAGCCCCACTGGCGGGGTCAAAAGGCCCAAGGAGATCATGAAACATGCCATTACGCCGAACCAGAGCAGGTTCACGTCTGCGGCATTGAGGATCGGCATGATGATGGGAATAAGCAGCACCATCACGGCAGCAGATTCCAGGAACAGCCCGAAGACGAAAAAGGCAGCGAGCAGGGCAACCACGACCAGCTCCGGGTTGTCCAGAAATGGCTCCACCATCGCCAGCAGCTCGCGGGGTACCCGTGAATAGGAGAGAAAGCGGCCGAAGATCTGGGCGCCGAGCACGATGATCATGATCATCGCGGTGACCTTTACGGAATCCGACAGAGCATGGGCGATATCCCGCACTCCCACGCGCCGCATCAGGAGCATGCCGACCAGCGCGGTGAACGCACCCAGCGCCCCCGCTTCTCCGGCCGTGACGACCCCGCCGTAGATGCCCCCGAAAATCACTCCCATCAACACCAGGACGAAGGCGAATGCTCCCATGCTGCCCCGCTCCGGGAGGCCCTCCCCGCCCTGCGGAGCCTGTCCTTCCGTGGAATCGACCCGGGTTTCACCGAAGATGCGAAGGCACACAATGTAGACAGCGATGCACACCAGGGCGGGAAGCAGGGCGCCGATGAACAGATGACCGATCGAGACCTGGGTCAGCGAGCCGTAGATGATCATGATCAGGCTAGGCGGGATGATCGCTGACAGCGACCCCGCGATGGCCGCAAGCGCGACACTCATGCGGCGGGTATAGCCGAAGGTTTCCAGTTGCGGTGAAGCCAGCGTCGCAAGCGCTGCCGACGTCGCCGCGCCTGAACCGGATACCGCGCCGAGCATCCCGCCGGAGATAATCGTGGCCACGCCGAGCGGGAAGCGTCGGTAGCCTGCGAGCCGGTACCCCACGCGAAAGAGATCCACCACCACGCCACCACGTAGCAGGAGCTGGGCCATGAGCAGGTAGAGCGGGATCAGCGACAGGGAGTACGTGGAGGCGGTGTAGAAAATGTCGCGGGCGATAATGCCATCGAAGACCTGCGGCCCGATCCAGAGATAGATACCCACCATTCCCGAGGCGAACAGCACCGTGGCCACGTGCTGGCCCAGCACCAGAAACAGGACGAACCAGAAGGCAACTGTCCAGACGATGAGATCCTGTTCCATGCACGCGCTCCGACCACGGGATCATGTCGGGGCGGACGCCGGGAGCGCCCGCCCCGGGATCGACTCATTGCCGCGGATCGCGCCTCACGCGTCCAGATCCAGGTACTCGGCGACGCCTTCCGGCAGCTCGCCTCCTTCGTCAATGATCAACTCCGCCCAAAGGCGTGCAGTCGCGCGTGCAGGGTGACCGTCGTCCTCCAGGTCCTCGATCCAGTCGATCCAGGTCTGACGGGCAGCCTCGGCGATGTGGTCCTGCATAGCCCCGGAGAGTTCGGACACTGGCACGAACGCTGCCCCTTCGGCCGCTGTTTCTTCGCGGACCCGAGCATCCTGCTCCTCGATATGCCGTGCGTTCGCTTCGGTCACTTCACGGGCGATTCGATCGACGTGCTCCTGCTGTTCGTCGGACAGGGCGTTCCACTGATCTTCGGTCATGGCGATATAGCTCTGCCAGTGACCGATGGCTACATCGGTGATGGTGTAGGTGAGCAGTTCTTCCAGCGAGTAGGAGATCCAGTCACCCACCGAAAGGATGATGCCGTCGATGGTGCCCCGGGACATGGCCTCGTAGGCCTCCGCCGCCGGCATGGTTACCGGAGTGACACCAAGCTGCTCGAGCACCACCGTGTGAAGCGCGGAACCGGCACGCATGGGCATGCCCGCGAAGTCATCCGGCTCCCGAAGTTCCTCGCCAGCGGTGGAGATCATGTAGGCGGCCGTGGTGCCCAGCCCCCAGGCCTTGAGATCCTTGTCGCCGATTTCGTAGTCGTAGAACGTCTTGCCGTCGGTGATCTCCCGGTCGGAGTCCATCAATGCAGTGAACGCTCGCGTGACGATCTCCGAATCCGTGTGGTACGTCGGTAGCTGGGTGATGTCCGAAAGCGGGAACTGGCCCTCGTGATACGGGGCCAGCAGTGGTGACGCGACGTCAATCACCCCGGCGTCCAGAGCGTCGCGCTCACCGCCAATGGACACGAGTTCGCCGGCATAGTAGCGGGTGAACGTAATGTCCGTTTCCTGTTCCACTCGATCGGCGAATTCGTCCATGTATGCGCCGACCCAGAAATGGTGTTCGGCCAGTCCCGCCGATATGGTGAGATGCTGAGCCGTTGCGCTGCCGATACCCAGGCTCAGGATGGCCGCCGCTCCGGCCGCTGACTGCAGGGCTTGCTTGATCATGGTAGGTCTCCTCCTCGCCTCTGCGGGCGTATCTCGTTATGTCGTCTACGGGGTTTCACCGCTCGGTCGCGGCTTGATGGTCATGTGTCTTCCTGCGCGCCGTCTGCCTTGCTGGCGGTGTCCACCAGTTCGTCCCGCAAGGTGCGCTTGAGCACCTTGCCGTTGGGGTTGCGGGGCAGCGGCTCACTGCGCAACGTGCATGCTTCGGGAACTTTGTAGTCCGACAGGACGGCCGCGCAATGCCGCGTCAGAGCCTCAGTGCTGAGCCCGGTATCAGTCGTCACAATGAACGCATGAACACGCTCGCCCAGGACCGGGCAAGGCCGACCCACGACTGCCGCCTCCACCACCCCCGGGTGTCCGAGCAGCGTATTCTCCACTTCGGTGGTGTAAATCTTGTAGCCGCCGCGGTTGATCATGTCCTTCTTGCGGTCGAAGACGTACAGGAACCCGTCGGCATCCTTGCTGCCGATGTCACCGGAGCGCCAGAAACCGGCGGTGAATTCGCGTGCCGTCGCCGCCTCGTTGTTCCAGTAACCGGGGACCACCATCGGCCCGCGAATCCAGACCTCGCCGGATTCACCCTCAGTAACCTCGCGCCCGGCATCATCCATGACGACCACCTCGGCACAGGGCAGGGCCGCACCAACGCTGTCGCCACGGCCGGCGGTATAGCCCGGCGGCATCAGAGTGGCTGGCGAACTGGTTTCCGTCGACCCATAGGCATTCATCAGCTGCAGGTCAGGCAACTTCTCCGCCAGAGTGTTGATCGTCACCTCCGGCATGGGCGCCCCGCCATAGCCACCAATCCGCCAGGCGGAGAGGTCATGGCGCTCGAATTCCGGGTCGAGGAGGCACAGGTTGTACATGGCGGGTACGAGGATCGTGTGGGTCATGCGCTCGCGGGCTGCCAGCTCCAGAAAGCGGGCGGCCTTGAACTCGCGCTGGATGATGAGCGTGCCGGCGGCGCGCAGACTCGCGCCGGTCAGCGCCACCAGCCCCGTGACATGACTCATGGGAACGGTAATCAGGGAGCGATCCTCCGGACCGAGCCCCATGGCCCATTCGAAGTGCATCAGCGAGTGGAGGATCCCGAAGTGCGTGAGCATGGCACCCTTCGGTTTGCCGGTGGTCCCGGAGGTATAGAGGATCGCGGCCGTATCGTCCTCGTCGACCGAGGTGGGTTCCGCCTGTTCACCGTGACCGAACAAGGATTCATATCCCGCTTCTCCGGACTCCGCGGCGACGCAGAAGCGGTGTTTCAGGTCCGGCACGTCCTCCTTCGCCGGTAGACGATCCCGGAGGGCAGGTTCGTAGACCACCAGCTTGGCCCCGGAGTCCGAGAGCATGTACTGGTAGCCGGGTTTCCGGTCCCGCGTGTTCATGGGAACAACCACGGCACCGCGCCGCCAGGTGGCGAGCATGAGCTCAACAAACGGGGTGCCGTTATCAAGGATCAGCGCCACCCGGTCCCCGGATTCGATCCCATGCGCGGCAAGGCCGGCGGCTATCTGCGCCGCCCGTTGGTCCAGCTCGCGGTACGTCAGCCGCAGCTCATCGTGGACGAGTGCCTCTCCGTCGCCCGATCGAGCCAGCGCCTCCGGCAGCAGGCGGTTCAGATTAGAAGGACGGTCCTGGAAGCAGCGGACCACCCGGTCGTGATAGTGCGTTTCCCGTCGCAGGGCAGGGAAAGCGTCACTTGCCCACATGAAGACTCTCCTGCGTCTCGTTTTCGCGTTGGCGGTACTTTCTGAATTCTTGCGCCGTCACGCGTGTGCGCTCCGCCCGGACTCGGGCATGTCCACTGGCTGATCCAGCGGCAAGCGCGCGACCTCATAACCGCGCTGAAAGTCGATGACGTGCTTGTGCATCCAGTCGAAGGCCCGCTCACCGTCGCCCGCGCAGATCGCCTCGAACACCTCGCGGTGTGCCTTGAGCAATCTCGGCCCGGCCTGCGGCAGCAGTGGGATCAGTGCCTCCAGTGCCGGGCGTAGTAATAGCCCGATGGGCTCTCGCGAGAGACTCAGTGCACGATTGCGGGCGGCGGCGGCGACCAGCGACTGGAACTCCGTGTCCAGTGCGGCCGGGGACTCGCCTCGCTCGA
>SKYZ01000026.1 GCA_007127625.1 Aquisalimonas sp.
TCGAGGCCTTCGAGCCCCAGGAATACTGGACCGTCGAGGCGGACGTGACAAAGGAATCGCAGCCGTTTCAGGCGCGGCTGACCTACTTCCAGGGCGAGAAGATCGAGCAGTTCACCATCAACAACGAGGACCGGGCCACCAAGGTGCAGAAGGCCCTGGAGGCCGCCGGCCAGGATGGCCTGCTGGTCAAGAAGGTGGAGCGCAAACAGCGCCGGCGCAACCCGGCAGCGCCGTTCACCACTTCCACCTTGCAGCAGGAGGCCTCGCGCAAGCTCGGCTTCGGCGCCCAGCGCACCATGCGCATCGCCCAGCAGCTCTACGAGGGCATCGACACAGGCAGCGGTGCCGTGGGCCTGATCACCTACATGCGCACCGACTCGGTGAACCTGGCCCAGGAAGCCGTGCAGGAGATGCGCAGCGTCATCGCCGAGCGCTTCGGCAAGGACAAGGTGCCGGAGTCGCCACAGGTGTACCGCACCAAGGCGAAAAACGCCCAGGAGGCTCACGAGGCGATCCGCCCCACCTCGGTGGCGCGCCATCCGGACGAGCTCAAGAGCCAGCTCACCCAGGACCAGCAGCGGCTCTACGAACTGGTGTGGAAGCGCGCCATGGCCTCGCAGATGATCCACGCCACCATCAACACCGTGGCGGTGGACCTGGAATGCGGCGAGGGCAATAACCTGCGGGCCACCGGCTCCACTGTTGCCGACCCTGGCTTCATGGCCGTCTACCAGGAGGGCGTGGACGACGCCAAGACCGACAGCAGCGAGCGCATCCTGCCGCCCATGGAAGAAGGTGACCGGGTGACGATGGTGCAGATCCGGCCGGAGCAGCACTTCACCGAACCGCCGCCGCGCTACAGCGAGGCCAGCCTGGTCCGCACGCTGGAGGAGTACGGCATCGGCCGTCCGTCCACCTATGCCAGCATCATCTCCACCCTGCTCAGCCGCGAGTACGTGGAACTGGAGAACCGGCGCTTCCGGCCCACGCCCATTGGCCGGGTGGTGAACAAGTTCCTCACCGACCACTTCACCCAGTACGTGGACTACGACTTCACCGCCCGGCTGGAGGACGATCTCGACGAAATCTCCCTGGGGCACAAGGAATGGGTCCCCCTGCTGAAAGACTTCTGGGAGCCCTTCAAGGCGCGAGTGGAGGAGAAGAAGGACATCTCCCGGGAGGAGGTGGTCCAGGCCCGGGAGCTCGGCACCGACCCCAAGTCCGGCAAGCCGGTGCAGGTGCGCGTGGGCCGCTACGGCCCCTTCGTGCAGCTGGGCACCAAGGACGACGACGAGAAGCCGCGCTTCGCCGGCCTGCGGCCGGGACAGGACATGGACACCATCACCCTGGACGAGGCGATGGCGCTGTTCCAGTTGCCGCGCAATCTCGGCGAAACGCCGGAGGGTGAACCGGTACAGGCGAGCATCGGCCGCTTCGGCCCCTACGTAAAGTACGGCAGCAAGTTCGCCTCGCTGCGGGAGGATGACCCCTACACCATCACCCTGGACCGGGCGCTGGAGGTCATCGCCGAGAAGAAACGCGAGGACGCCAACCGCATCATCAACGAGTTCGAGGGGGGCATCCGCGTGTTGCGGGGGCGCTACGGTCCCTACGTGACCGACGGCAACAAGAACGCCAAGATCCCCAAGGACGTTGAGCCTGAGAGCCTTGATCTGCCCGCCTGCAAGGACCTGCTGGCCAAGGCGCCGGAGCGCAAGGGCAAGGGCAAAGGCAAGGCCGCCGCCAAGAGCAGCGGCAAGGCCGCGCCGAAGAAGCGCACCGCCAAGAGCAGCTAGTGTCCCGAAACAGGAGGAACAAGGCGCTGGCCATGGATCTGCGGCTGCTGCGGGTCAACCGGATTCTGGAGCGGGGTGGGCTGATCGCCTATCCCACCGAGGCCGTGTTCGGCCTCGGCTGTGATCCGCTGAACGCCGACGCAGTGCAGCGGCTGCTGCATCTCAAGGGTCGCAGCCGCGGCAAGGGGGTCATTCTGCTGGCGGGCAGCATCGATCTGATCCTGCCCTACCTCGCCGCCACCAACGAACAACTGGATCGGGCGCAGGCGACCTGGCCAGGCCCGGTGACCTGGGTGCTGCCATGCCGGCGCGATGTGCCCGACTGGCTTACCGGCGGCCGCGGCACCCTGGCGGTCCGCGTCACAGATCACCCGCTGGCGGCACGACTCAGCAACAACTTCGGCGACGCCCTGGTGTCCACCAGCGCCAACCGCAGCGGCTCGCGACCCGCACGCACGCCCTCCGAAGCGCGCTGGCGCCTTGGGGGCAGGATCGACCATGTCGTCCACGGCGCCACCGGCGGGCGAGACCGCCCCACGGAGATCCGCGATGGCGCCAACGGCTGCATCCTGCGCCACTAGGGACGAGTCCATGACGCAACCCGACGTGACCATGGTGAAGAGCTACCTGCACGGCCTGCAGGACGAACTCTGCGCCACCCTGGAAGCAGAAGACGCCACCGGCCGCTTCCGGGAGGATGCCTGGGATCGGCCCGAGGGTGGAGGCGGCCGCTCCCGGGTACTCCACGACGGCACGGTATTCGAGCAGGCCGGTATCAACTTCTCCCATGTTCACGGCGACAGCCTGCCGGCGGCCGCCTCGGAGCGCCGCCCGGAACTTGCCGGCCGCAGCTTCCAGGCCATGGGCGTATCCCTGGTGATCCACCCCCACAACCCCTTTGTGCCCACCAGCCATGCCAACGTGCGCTTCTTCATCGCCGAACGTCCCGACGCCCAGCCGGTGTGGTGGTTCGGCGGCGGGTTCGATCTCACGCCCTACTACGGCTTCGACGACGACTGCCGCCACTGGCACGCGACGGCGCGGGCGGCCTGCGCCCCGTTCGGCGACGACGTCTATCCCCGCTACAAGAAATGGTGCGACGAGTACTTCCATTTGCCCCATAGGGGCGAGCAGCGCGGTGTGGGCGGGCTGTTCTTCGACGACCTGGACGACTGGGGCTTCGAGCGCTGCTTCGCCTTCATGCGCTCGGTGGGCGACCACTTCCGCCCGGCCTACCTGCCCATCGTGCAGAAGCGCAGAGCCACGCCCTACGGCGAGCGCGAGCGCCAGTTCCAGCTTTACCGGCGCGGACGCTACGTGGAGTTCAACCTGCTGTTCGACCGCGGCACCAAGTTCGGCATCCAGTCCGGCGGCCGCACCGAGTCCATCCTGATGTCGCTGCCGCCGCTGGCACGCTGGCAGTACGGCTACCAGCCGGAACCCGGATCACCGGAAGACGCCCTGACAAGCCGCTATCTGACGCCGCGAGACTGGTTGGACGACGCCTGAAGACAAGTCCGGCCTCGCGGAATGCCGCAGACTCCCGACGTACTGGCTGTGCGTGGACGGGAGAAGCGGCATGGCAGCGGACATCACTACCCTGCACCGGGTTGATCTGCAACTGGTCGTGCGTCACCTGCTGGGCGACCCGGAGTCGGCCCATGACCGGATCGGTGGGCGGCACCGGCCCATGCTGGTGCTGTACTGCGCCGGCTGGATCGAGGGTGAAGCATTTGCCGGCACCATCCGTGACCCACACGGCACGGCCGTGGTCACGCCGTTCGGGGGCACCGCCACCGCCCTGGCCGCCGACACCTGGCGCAGCATCCGTCTACGGGCCAAGCGGGCCACGCCGGCGGCGGTCTGGCACCACCCCTTTCCGCTGGAGACAGCGACCGATTACGCCGCTCAGCATGATGCACTGCTCCAGCACCTGCGCAACCACGCCACTGATGCCGGCTGGGCGCCCGATCTCACGCCGGAGCACCACGTGACCACTGGCGAGGCGGGTGCGCCAACACCCCGTGAGCTGCGGCCACCCCGCGATCTGCCCGCATGGACCATGCCCCGCTGGAGTCCGGACCCGGAGGAGCCCCCGCGGCACATCCGCGTGTTCCCGGGACAGCTGACCTACCGGGGACGAAGCTTCACCATCACCGACCGTCATACCGTCGACCTGCGGGACGGGCGGCTCATCATGGCCTTTCACCAGAACGGCGGCGACGAACTGTGGCTCAACGACCACGGCCGGATCGTTTCGGGCCCTCCCCGTACGGCAGGCCTGCACGGTTCGTCACTCTAGACTCCAGGGAACTCTCGGCGGCCCCACAGGTCCTCACAAGAGCCTGGTGGGATGAATGGATCTTGATCCAGGTCAAGGAAGGAGGCGTCCGGAGCCGATTCCCTGTTAGCCGGTCCGTGCGCGTCGGGTACCATCAAGGAGATACCCCAACGAACCAAAGCAAGCCGAGAGGAAACACCATGACAGAACCAACCGATACGGGTCGTCGCAAGTTCCTCAAGACCGGCGCCATGGCCGTGGCGGCGTTGCCCCTGGCCACGCTGATCCACCAGGGCAAGGTGCAGGCCATGCCCAAGGCCGAGGACGGCCATGCGCTGGACTACGTCAACGATGGTGCCGACTCCGATCACCCGGATTACGAGGAGGATCAGCGCTGTGACAACTGCGCCTTCTGGGCCGGTGAAGAGGAGAACGGCTGGGGCGGCTGCCACCACCCCGAGTTCGCCGACGTGCTAGTGAAAGACAAGGGCTGGTGCAGCGCCTGGGCCGGCTGAGCCGCGGCTGCAC
The DNA here is from genome assembly GCA_007127625.1 of Aquisalimonas sp. GTDB lineage: Bacteria > Pseudomonadota > Gammaproteobacteria > Nitrococcales > Aquisalimonadaceae > Aquisalimonas. The sequence goes on from SKYZ01000026.1 coordinate 4,606, forward strand.
ACTTTTCGGTATCTTGCACAGCCCTCCGCCGTGAGGGCTGTCGTGTTTTGTGCACCCGCGTATCATTGGCGGTCAACTCCCCGATGCCGAGGATGGCTCGCCATGCGTCTTGCCCGCGTGTTTCCCCTGTTGTTCCTCACCCTGTTTCTCACCGCATGCGCCGGACTCGAGCTGCCTCGTGATCTGCCCTTCGGCCGGGACTCCAATGACGGCGACCGTGGCGCCGAGGCCATTCGCGAGGCACTGCGCGTGGGCACCGAGCGCGCGGTGAACCGCACCGGCCGCGAGGATGGCTACCTGGGCAACGCAATGATCCGTATCGGCCTGCCGGAGGAGTTCCGCAGCGCCGCCGATCGCCTGCGCAGCATTGGCCTCGGGGGCCAGGTGGACGAATTCGAGCAACGCATGAACCGTGCGGCCGAGGCTGCCGCCACCGAGGCTGCCCCCATCTTCGCCAACGCGATCCGGGACATGCGGCCTTCGGACGTCTACGCCGTGATCCGGGGCGAGGACGACGCCGCCACCCGTTACCTGCGCGACCAGTCCGAAGCGACGCTGCGGGAACGCTACGAGCCCGTCGTCCAGAAACACCTGGGCGAGGCGGGCGTCTACCGTGTCTACCAACCGCTGCGTGACAGCTACAACCGCCTCCCGGGGCTCCCCGAGCTTGACCTGGATCTGGACCGTTACGTCACGGACCGGGCCCTGGACGGGCTTTTCGCCGTGCTCGCGGAGGAGGAAGGCCGCATCCGGGAAGACCCTGCCGCCCGCACCACGGAACTGCTGCGGGAATACTTCGGCGGCAGCGAGTCCTGACCCGTGACCCCCGCAGAAACGGCGGCACGCCTATCGCACATTCATCCTGGAGGGACCCATGCGCCACCTTAGCGGCATCTTTCTCAAGGGCCTGGCAGCCATTCTGCCGGTGTTCGTCACCGTCTATCTCATTGTCTGGATCGCCCGCACCGCCGAGAACGTGCTCGGCGGCATCATCCGCTTCATCCTGCCCGAAAGCTGGTATGTCCCCGGCCTGGGCCTGCTGCTCGGCGTCGCGCTGATCTTCTGCCTGGGCATCCTCCTGCAGGCCTACCTGATCCGGCGCCTGTTCGAGTGGAGCGAGGGTCTGGTCCAGCGCATCCCCCTGATCAAGACCGTCTACTCGGCGGTGCAGGACCTCATGGCCTTCATCTCCGGCGACAATCAGCGGCAGGCCTCCCAGGTGGTACTGGTGCGGGTCTCGCTGGGCGACACCTCGGCGCGGCTCATGGGCCTGGTCACCCGCCAGGACTGGGACGGTCTGCCCGGGAACATGGGTGGCGACGACGAGGTCGCCGTGTACATGCCCATGAGCTACCAGGTCGGCGGTTACACCCTGATTTTGCCGCGAAAACACCTGGAGCCGGTGGACATGGGCATCGACGAGGCGATGCGCTTTGCGCTCACCGCGGGCATGTCCACGCAGGCGAATCGTGGCGCAGCGCAACATAAGGGACCGGAATAAATCCTTGTCCCACAACGGCAAAATGCGGTGTGGTCATAGGCTGAACGGGCTTCTATGATGAAGACGAAAGAGGAGAAGCGCGTGTCCAATCGGGCACTAACACAAAGCCACGCCTGAACTCGCCAAGCATCTCGCTGCCCACAAGGCGGGGGAGACACTGCTGCCGCAACGGCGGCCGGCGGTCTGCTGCGGTGACGACGGGCACGACAATGAGGCAGGTCCATGGCTGAAAGACCGGACGATATCGACCCCCAGGAGACAGGCGAGTGGCTGGAAGCCCTGGAAGCGGTCATCGAGATGGAGGGGCCGGACCGGGCCCATTTCCTGATCGAGACCCTGGTGGACAAGGCCCGACGCCGCGGAGGGTATATTCCGTTCAAGTCGACAACGGCCTATCTCAACACCATCCCACCCCACATGGAGAAGCGCTCCCCCGGTGACCACGCGCTGGAGTGGCGGCTGCGCTCCATTATCCGCTGGAACGCCATGGCCATGGTGCTCCAGGGCAACGAGGCGCGCCCCGGCGTCGGCGGCCACATCGCCAGCTTCGCCTCCAGCGCCACGCTCTACGATGTGGGCTTCAACCACTTCTGGCGCGCCCCCAACGAGGAGCATGGCGGCGACATGGTGTTCATCCAGGGCCACTCATCCCCCGGCGTCTATGCCCGCTCCTACCTGGAAGGCAGGCTGGACGAAGAACACCTGCGCGGCTTCCGCCAGGACGTGGGCGGCAAGGGGGTCACTTCCTACCCGCACCCGTGGCTGATGCCGAACTACTGGCAGTTCCCCACGGTGTCCATGGGCCTGGGGCCGATCATGGCCATCTACCAGGCTCGGTTCATGAAGTACCTCCACGACCGCGGCATCATCGACATGGGCGACCGCAAGGTCTGGGCCTTCATGGGCGACGGCGAAATGGACGAGCCGGAATCTCTGGGCGCCATCGACGTGGCCGCCCGGGAGGGCCTGGACAACCTGGTGTTCGTGGTCAACTGCAACCTGCAGCGCCTGGACGGCCCGGTGCGCGGCAACGGCAAGATCATCCAGGAACTGGAAGGCGAGTTCCGCGGAACCGGCTGGAACGTGCTCAAGGTGATCTGGGGTTCCTACTGGGATCCGCTAATCGACAAGGACGACAAGGGCCTGCTCCTCAAGCGCATGGAAGAGGCCGTCGACGGCGAGTACCAGAACTTCAAGGCCAAGGGCGGCGCTTATACCCGCGAGCACTTCTTCGGCAAGTACCCGGAGCTGAAGGAGATGGTCTCCAACATGTCCGACGAGGACATCCGCCGACTCAACCGTGGCGGCCACGACCCCCACAAGGTCTACGCCGCCTATCACTCGGCCCAGCACCACCGGGGCCAGCCCACGGTGATCCTGGCGAAGACCGTCAAGGGCTACGGCATGGGCCAGTCCGGCGAAGGGCAGAACATCGCTCACCAGCAGAAAAAGATGGGCATCGAAGCGCTGCGGGACTATCGCGACCGCTTCGAGATCCCGATCCCGGACGAGGAGCTGGAAAAGGCGCCCTTCTACAAACCGGACGATGACAGCCCGGAGATGAAGTATCTCCATGAGCGGCGCAAGGCACTGGGCGGCTATTTGCCCCAGCGGCGCACCGACGCGCCGGCCCTGCCGATCCCCGAACTCTCGGCATTCGATCTGCTGCTCAAGGACTCCGGCGAGCGGGAGATGTCCACCACCATGGCGTTCGTGCGCGTGCTGGCCATCCTTACCCGGGACAAGAAGCTGGCGAAGTACATCGTACCCATCGTCCCGGACGAGGCCCGAACCTTCGGCATGGAAGGCCTGTTCCGGCAGATGGGCATCTACTCCTCCGTCGGCCAGCTCTACGAGCCGGAGGACTCCGATCAGCTCATGCTCTACAAGGAGAGCAAGGACGGGCAGATTCTGCAGGAGGGCATCAACGAAGCGGGTGCCTTCAGCTCCTGGATCGCTGCGGGCACGGCCTATACCAACCACGGTGTACACATGGTGCCGTTCTACGCCTACTACTCCATGTTCGGCTTCCAGCGCATCGGCGATCTGGCCTGGGCGGCGGGGGACATGCAGGCCCGCGGCTTCCTAATGGGCGGCACTGCCGGGCGCACGACGCTGAACGGGGAGGGGCTGCAGCACCAGGACGGCCACAGCCTTCTGTTGAGTTCCACGATCCCCAACTGCATCTCCTACGATCCCACCTTCCCCTACGAGATGGCCGTGATCGTGCAAGACGGGCTGCGGCGGATGTACCAGGAGGGCGAGAACGTCTTCTACTACATCACCATGATGAACGAGAACTACCCGCAACCGAACATGCCCAAGGGCGCCGAGGAAGGCATCCGCAAGGGCATGTACCTGTTCAAGGAAGGCGGAAAGGGCAAGAACAAGGTGCAGCTCATGGGGGCAGGCACCATCTTCCGCGAAGTCATTGCCGCCGCCGACATGCTGAAGCAGGACTGGAAGGTGGATGCCGACCTCTGGGGCTGCCCGTCGTTCAACGAACTGCGGCGGGACGGCCTGGAGGCAGAGCGCTGGAATCTGCTGCACCCGGACAAGAAGCCGAAGACGTGCTGGGTGGAGGATCAGATGAAGGGCCGCAAGGGCCCGGCCATCGCCGCCACCGA
>SKYZ01000378.1 GCA_007127625.1 Aquisalimonas sp.
ACGGCCAGGGCCGTCTGCAGCCAGGGACCCCGGCGGTCATACCCCATGCGGTGCAGCGCCCAGATGATCAGCACCGGAAGGAAAATGTGATACAGGGAGGTTGCCCGCGCCAGCAGCGGATTCTCAGGGTTGAACATGTAGGCGGTAAAGTTGGCCCACGCCCCGCCGCTGACGGCCCCCAGAAGAAAGTCGGGCGTCCAGAAAACGCCGACCATCACCACCGTACCCGCCTGGCTGGACAGCAGCAGGCGGTTACCGGTCCAGAGACTGTAGAGGACGACGAACTGGGCAATATTGCACAGCCAGAGGAAATTCTGCGGCCCGTAACCCCAGAGGATGACGGGAGTCCAGAACACCATCCAGAGGCTGAAGCCGATGGCCACCCGGCGCAGTGCCGGATCGGCCGTCGGGGTCACGTTCGGCGCGGTCATGGGCTGTCGCCTGTTCACAATGCACGGGAAGCGCCATGATACCGCACGAAAACGGCCTGTCAGGAGCGCGGGGGCTTGCCCGTCTCCTCCTCCCAGCCCCACGGAATGCGCGCCACCCTGCCCAGGCCTCTTCTGCCAGGCCTGCGGCTATCATTTTTGCCTTATTCTGGTGTCGTGGTCGCCCCGGCCGCACCGCGACACTTCGCGGTATTGTATCCACCCGCACACCCGCGAAAGCGTGGGCTGGGTCGCAGATTGCCGGAAATACTGCGCAATACTGTAGACTCCGCTGCCGATGACGCTGCGCATTCTCTATCAGGACGACGATCTGGTGGCGGTGGACAAGCCGGCCGGGTTGCTGGTGCATCGCACACGCATTGCGGATGAAGATGCCGCCGCCCTGCAGCAGGTCCGGGATCTGGTGGGCCGGCGGGTGAACCCGGTCCACCGCCTGGATCGCCCCACCTCCGGCGTGCTGCTGTTTGCCTTCGAGGCCGACACGACACGCCTGCTACAGACCATGTTCAACGACGGCCGCGCGCACAAGCGATACCTGGCGGTGGTTCGCGGGTATGCGCCGGAACAGGGTGTCATTGACCGCCCGCTGCGGCAGGACCGCCACAAACCGGAACGCCCCGCCCGCACTATCTACCGGCGCCTGCGTACCGCCGAGGCACCGTTTCCGGCGGGCCGGTATGACACGGCACGCTTCTCGCTGCTGGAAGCCGAACCGCTGACCGGCCGGCTGCACCAGATCCGGCGCCATTGCGCCCATATCCGCCACCCGGTGATCGGCGACACGACGCACGGTGATGGCAAACAGAACCGGGCCTTCCGCGAACACGTGGGCGTACACCGGTTGCTGCTCATGGCCCGTTCACTGAGCCTGCCGCACCCGAGGCACGGGGAACGGCTGCACCTGTTCGCGCCGCTGCCGGAAGACTTCGAGTTGGTATGTCGCACCCTCGGCTGGCCGTCGCCGCCGGATCAAGACGGCGACGACGGCAGGATTCGGGCAATCAGCCGCCCTTGCGCTTGAGAAACGCCGCCATGGCCTCTTTCTGATCCGCCATTACCCGGGCTACCGAGTCCCGCTTGCGGGCTTCACCGAGGTACTCCTTCACGCCGGGCAACTGCTCATAGACGTCCACGTCCAGGATCTTCCGGCCGGCATCCCGCAACAACGGCAGGTGGATGATCGCAGTGATGTCCGCCTGACCGAATGCCTGACCGTCCAGTGGACCATCGAAACGTGCCAGGGTGGCCAGGGCATCGGCACCGCGGCGAAGCACGGTCGCCGCTTCCTTCTTGGTTTCGTCACTCACCGTCGCACCGAAGAAGGCCTCCGGGTAGACCCGCCGCGCTGGCAGTTCCATGTACAGCTCGATGACGCGGCTGATCTCCCGCGCCTTGGCGCGATGAAAGGGATCGGCCGGCAGCAGGGCCGGCTCCGGGGCCAGCTCTTCCAGGTAATCCAGAATTACCTGGGCTTCCGTGAACACCCCCTCGGTCGCTTCCAGGAACGGCACCTTGCCCATGGGGCTCTTGCGCAGCATGTCCCCCTCCAGGGGCGTCCACGCAGTGACCTCCTCGAATTCCAGGCCTTTTTCCAGCAGGGCCGTCTTGGCCACGTTGTAGTAGTTACTGACGGCGAAGCCGTAGAGTTTGAGCATTGATGGGCTCCTTGGTTGACACGTCATCGGGCGATGACGCGGTAGACGGGGCGCAGACTATGGATGTGGCGCAGCACCACCATGATCACCGTCATCAGCGGCACGGCGAGCAGGACCCCGATACCGCCCCACAGCCAGCCCCAGAAGAATATCCCGAGAAAGATGACCACCGGATTGATGTCCAGTCGGTAGCCGTGGATATAGGGCTCCAGGACAAAGCCCACGAGACTGCTCAGCGCCAGATAGGCCAGGGGCGCAACCAGCATCATCAACGGATCCTGCATGTGCATGGCCGAGATAATCGCGAGCAGAATGGTGGTCACCAGCACGCCCAGATACGGGATGAACCGCAACAGGGCGGCGATTACGCCCCAGACCACCGGTTCCGGCAACCCCAGCACCCACAGCATGATGCCGGTAAGTAGCCCCACGGCGCCGTTGCTCAGCGTAATCACGCCAAGGTAACGCGCGATCTCGCGCTGGGAGTCACTGACGACCTTAAGGACCGTATGCCGCTTGCGGCGGGAAGCCAGTTGCGCCACAAGGTTACGGATCAGCGAATCACCGCTCACCAGCAGAAAGTAGCTCAGAGTCAGAGCCAGGGCGATCGCCACGGCGTTATTGCGCGCCCCCACCAGCAGCTGGCCACGCCAGGATTCCGACTGCAGCACTACCGTGGTGGGACGCTCCTCGGCCCCTTCATCGGCAAACTCCTCGACGGTCTCCTCCACCTGGCGGGCGGAGTCGGTCATGCGCGTGTACGCCTCGTGCAGGCCGTGGTCGGAAAGCAGGAGATTGCCGATGCCCTCCGGCGCCTCCTCCATCCAGTCCATGATCGGACCAGAGACGTAGGTGCCGATACCGCCGAGAAATCCAACCAGCAGGCTGAGCATCAGCAGGGCGCCAAAGGTCCGCGGCACTCCTCGGCGTGCCAGCCCCTGTACGGACGGGGCCAGCAGCAGGCTGGCCATTGCGGCCAGCGTCACGGGCAGCAGTACCTCGTGGGCGAGGTACAGGGTGTACAGAACGCCCAGCGCGAACAATCCGTACACCGGGACCCGAAGGGCGCCCAGCGGTGGCGGAGACTGCTCACTGTTCATTGCCATGCCCTCATCCCGGCCTGCGGCCTACATCATGCGGGCGGCCAGGCGCAACGGCAGATTCCGGAGCAACCAGCCAACGGGCGCCCAGGGCCAGCTGGGCACGCAGGCCGTCTGGGGTTCCTGCTCGATGGTGCGCACCAGCATGCGACAGCCCTTCTCGGCATCCACAATGAACGGCGTTCGCCCCGCATCCTGGTTGATCGGCGAGCGGATGAACCCCGGGAAGATGGTGCTGACGCGGATCGGCGTGTTCATGAGTTCCACGCGCACGCCCTCCGCCAGGGCCGCCAGGCCGGCCTTGCTGGCGGCGTAGGCCGTCATGTTCCGGGGCATGCCGCGCATCGCCCCCATGGAAGAGATCGCCACCAGGTGGCCGGCATTCTGGGCCCGGAAGATCTCCAGCGCCGCTTCAAACTGGACCAGGGCGGCGACAAAGTTGGTCTCCGCCGTCTCCCGGTTAGCGTGAGCGTAGCCCGTACCCAGCGGCGCCCCCTTGCCGATGCCAGCATTGACGATAATGCGATCCAGGCCGCCGAAATCATCGCGGAAAGCACGGAACGTCTCGAACACGGCCTCCGTGTCACGCACGTCCAGTTCGCGGATGCGCACCCGGGAGCTCGGGTTCTCCACCTCCAGTTCCTGGCGCAGCTCTTCCAGCCGGCTGGTACGACGCGCACAAAGCGCCAGATCGTAACCCTTTGCCGCGAACTCCGTCGCCATGCCCCAGCCAAGCCCGGAGCTGGCGCCGGTTATCAGGATCGTCTGCCGCATTGTCCGCTAACCCTTCCATCACGATAGCTGCGTTTCAGGACCCGACGGGCCCTGAAACATCACAGTCCGACCTTACAGGAAGTACGAGCTTAAAGTCTGCCGAGCCCGGTACCAAGCCACCGGCTCACATACCGTGTTCCCGCAGATACCAGGCGAGGCCTTCCAGATCTTCCAGTCCCTGGATGTCCTCTGCATGCATGGGAATGCGCAGCAGGGCCAGGTCGCCCAGCTCGCGGCCGATATCGTTCAGGTAACGCGCTTCCCGCTCACGGCGACGGGCGAGGAAACTGCCGTCGGCGTCGGCGGGGATGACGCGGTTGACCAGCGCTCCTCGGACCGGAATCTGGAACTCCTTCAGCGTCCGCGCGGCCCGCGCCGACTCCAGGATCGGCAACCGCTCGGGCGTGAGCACGAATAGGAATCCGGTGCGTGATGCATCGGTCATCACCCGCCGGGCCCGGTGGAACAGCCGCCGCCGCTCCAGCAACGTCTCGGCGATGCGCCGGGTCCGCCGGTCCATTCCCTGGAACGGGTCCTCCTCGGGGTCGTCGAAAGGCGTTGGCAGATCCGCCCTGCTCTGCCCCGGGGTGAGATGCTTGAGTACCTTGCCCAATTCATCGGAACGCCGGTTATGGGCCAGAAGGCCATCCGTCCACGCCGCCATGGCCTCCGGCAGGCTCAGCAACCGGAGCGTGTGCCCGGTGGGCGCCGTATCGAAAATGATGAGATCGTACTCATCCAGTTGGTCGGCGATCAGACCGGCGATCCGTTCCAGCAGGGCGGCTTCCGACGCCCCGGGCGAATGGCGCGCCAGGGCCATCTGGCGGGTCAGCTCCTTGTGCATCTCCGGAGCCGCCAGCTCTTTCATATGCTCGGTGACGGCGTCGACATGCCTGCGGGCCTGGGCATCGGGGTCGATTTCCAGGCCCCAGAGTCCCGCCGTCAGCCCGGTGATGCGGTCACCGATCTCGCGCTGGAAGAGGTCACCCAGGGAATGGGCAGGGTCCGTGGACACCACCAGGCAGCGCTTGCCCCGGGCAGCCGCATGCACACCCAGGGCGCCCGCCATGGTGGTCTTGCCGACACCGCCCTTGCCGCCGACGAACACGGTGCGAAGATCGCTGATGCCTTCCAGCCCGCTCATGGCTGATTCCTTCCCCGACGCCGCATCAAGCCGTGATCAGCAGCAACGGAAGTGCTCCAGGGGCGAGCGCTCCATGCCCATGCGCCGGTGCCAGTCATGAAAGCGCTCCATCAGTAACGGCTGCAGCTCCATGGTGTAGTAGCTGGCCGGATTGGGCACGCCCATCATTTCCGAGAACACCAGCAGCATGAACAGATCGTCCTCGTCCCGCCGCGCCCGAGCAATTGTGGCGCGGTACCGGGCCGAGTAGAACTCCTCTGCGTAATAGGTTGCCGTGCGCAGCCACTCGCGCAGGGATTCCGCCTTGCTGCCTCCCCGCGGCCCATGGTCGCGGGGAGGCCTTTTGCCATCGTCGCTCAAGATGACACCTCGCTGATCACGATGCGGCCCGCTGCTCCTGGAAGTGCTTGCGCAGCACGCCGACACACTCGAGAAGCACCATCACCGCCGCTACCAGAATAACGATATCCAGCACCAGCAGGAACCAGTCACCCGCCTCGTAGAAGGTACGCAACTGAACCAGCAGTGCGAACACCGTCATGGTCAGAAGGAACGCCAGCGGCAGCAAGGTGAACCACATGGGGCGAGCCAGGCGCACCAGCATCACGGTAATCACCAGCAGCGTGAGACCCGCCAGCAACTGGTTCGTGGTACCGAACAGCGGCCAGATGAGCATGCCGCCGGTACCATCGGCACCGCCGGCGCCAAACGCCAGGGCAACGCAGGTTGCCACCGCGACCACGGTGGCCACCGGCACGCTCTTGAGGGCGGGGATGTTATACATGGTGCCCCACTCCTGCATGATGTAGCGTTGCAGGCGGATGCCGGTATCCATGGTGGTTCCCGCGAACAGCACCGCCATGACCGTGAGCAACGTCACCGCAATGGCCTCCGAGAGACCGGTGCCAGAGGCCACGATGGCTGCGCCGCCTTCCACGAAGGCGTTCACCCCGCCCTGGCCGAACGCGGAGTAGAGCTCCCGCCACTCACCCAGCGTCGCGAAACCGGCGGTGGTTGCGAGGATCGCCGCAAGAGCCAGCGACCCCTCGCCCACGGCGCCGAAATAGCCGACGAAACGGACATCCGGTTCCCGGTTAATCTGCTTCGATGTCGTCCCGGAGGAGACCAGCCCGTGGAAACCGGAAATGGCGCCGCATGCAATGGTGACGAACAACAGCGGCAACATCGAGGGTGTGCCCTCGGGCACCGCCGTATTGATGGCCGGCGCGACGATGGTGGGGTTGGAAATCAGAATCGCTGCGTAGACCAACCCCAGACCAATGAACAGCTGCAGACCGTTGATGTAGTCCCTGGGCTGCAGCAGCATCCAGACCGGCAACAGCGACGCGATGCCGGCGTACAGGAACAGGAGAATGATCCACTGGCTGTTCGCCGGCAGCCCGGCGACGCTCTCCGGCAGCTCGATGGGCACCGTAGGCCCGATGCCGATCAGCGCATAGAGCGCGACCACCCCGATTATGGAGACGGTCAGCAGGTTGATCCGCCGCCGGTAGATCAGCTGCCCGATAATCAGGGCCACGATGATCGCCCCCCAGACCGGCACCACCGACGAGGGATTGGCCACCAGCAGGTTGGAGATCACCACGGCAAACACCGCGTTGACCATCAGCAGGACCAGGAAGATGACGATCATGAACACGTTGCGCGCCCGGTTACCCACCACGTCACCGGTCAACGCGCCGATGGAACGGCCCTTGTTGCGCACGCTTGCCCAGATCGCGCCGGCGTCATGGACCCCGGCAAAGAAGATGGTCCCGAAAATGACCCAGAGAAATGCCGGCAGCCACCCCCAGATCACGGCCACGGCCGGTCCGACGATGGGCGCCGCGCCGGCCACCGACGTGAAATGGTGCCCCCAGAGAATGAACTTGTTGGTGGGAACGTAGTCGATCCCGTCTTCCAGCTCGTGGGCCGGCGTACGGAAATCGGGATCCAGCTTGAATATCCGCTCCGCGATGAAACGCGAATAGATAAAATAACCGGCGGCCATCCCTGCCAGGCCAAGCAGCAGAACGACAATCGCACTCATTGGAGACCCCCCCAGCAGACATTCTGATTATGCGCGGAGTATTGCAGTCGTTCCTCGAAAAGTCTTGCTGCGCCGCGGAAGACAAGGGCTCACCCCCGCCTCCCGGCCAGCGCTCGAAGGGTCAATCCGCGGGCGTCACCCGGTAGAGCCCCCCGTCATCGCTGTCATTGAGCATGTAGATCGCGCCGTCGGGGCCTTCCCGGACGTCACGGATGCGCCCGATGGTCTGCAGGAACAGTTCCTCCTCGTGCACCACCTCGTCACCATCGAGCACCACCCGGCGAACCCGCTCGCTGCGCAACCCCCCGGCCAGAAGGTCCCCTGCCCAGGCCGTGAAGCGATCCACCGTCACCTGGGCGAGCCCGGACGGCGCGTGGGTGGGCAGAAACTCATGGATCGGAGCCACCATGTCCTCCTCGTGCCGGCGAGCAGAGTCTCCGAACTGCTCCTGCGTCCCGTAGTCCCTGCCGCGGGTGACCGCGGGCCAACCGTAGTTCTGGCCGGTCTGGATCAGGTTGAGTTCGTCGCCGCCCCTGGGCCCGTGCTCGGTTACCCAGATCTCGTTGGTGGCCGGATCCACGATCATGCCCTGCACGTTGCGGTGTCCCCAGGAGTAGATCTCATCCAGGGCCTCGTGCTCATCGACGAAGGGATTGTCCTCCGGAACACTGCCATCGTCGTTCAACCGCAGGATAGTCCCCGCGTGATCCCCGGGGTCCTGGGCACGTTCGGGCTCGACCCCCCGGTCACCGATGCTCATGAGCAGTGTGCCGTCCTCCAGCCAAGCAAGTCGGGAGCCGTAGTGGCGGCCGGGGGACGAACGGCGGTCCTGCTCGAACAGCTTGTCCACGTCCACCAGTTCGGAACCTTCGAGGCGACCGCGGGCAAGGGCCGTGGCCGTGGCATCGCTGTCACCCACCGAATACGTCAGGTACACCCAGCCGTTGCTCTCGAAATCCGGATGGAGCACGACATCCAGAAGCCCGCCCTGACCCTGGGCATGCACGTCGGGCACGCCGGAGATTTCCCGGATCTCACCATCGACGACGTGCTGCAGACGACCGGGGCGCTCCGTCACCAGGTAGCCGCCGTCGGGCAGCGCCGCAACGGACCAGGGATACTCGAAGCCATCGGCGACCTGCACCAGGCGCAGGTCCTGATACTCGGTATCGATGCGCTCGTCGATAACCGTTTCTGCTAGAGTCACCGGCGTGACTCCAGCCAGAGCCAGGACTGCCAGCGTCGTGACCGGACGGTTGCTTCGCATGGTTCAGACCTCCTGCATGGCTGACATGATTGACACTCATTGTAGGAGTTTCCCGTGTTTCTTTCAGAACCCCGATTCCTCACGGTTGATGGCGAACAATTCGCCTACCGGGAAGCCGGCGACCCCGCCGGCGCTCCTGTGGTCATGCTCCACGGCTGGCCGGAGAGTTCCTACTGCTGGGAGCGGGTTGCAGCCCGCCTGCGCAACGGTCTGCGGATCATCGCCCCGGACCTGCGGGGGCTGGGCGACAGCACCCGCG
>SKYZ01000296.1 GCA_007127625.1 Aquisalimonas sp.
CTTGAACCCCACGGCCCGCAGCATGGCGCGGTTGGGTGCGCGCTTGAAGCCCTCGGTGACCGCCTTGCTTCGCCTGTTGTCCGCCATCTCCGCTTCTCTCTCTGTTGGTCCACGTGCAGCCGCACATTGTAGCAGTGCCGAAACCGGAACGGGGTAATTGAACCTGCCCAGCGGCTTTGGTACTAAGAAGGGAATCCACGGGCGTTCCCCAACGGCCAACCTCCCGGATTTCCGGGGTTCCCTCCCGAGGCCCTGACGACGTGATGGATGGCGGATCGGTCCGCAACACTGGCGTGAACACCGCTCCCGGCCGGGAGGCCGCGGGACCGCGCCCCGTAGCGACGGATCCCGACAGCCAGCGTGCCCTGCAGGAACTGCGCAATCGCGATCGCGAGGTGCGCGCCCACGAACAGGCCCACGCCCGGGTGGGTGGGCCCTATGCCTCCTCGCCCAGCTATACTCTGGAGATCGGGCAAGACGGACGCGCCTACGCCGTAGGCGGTGAAGTACGCATTGACACCGCGTCGGTGCCCGACGATCCGCAGGCGACGGTGGAGAAGATGGAGCAGGTGGCCCGGGCCGCCATGGCGCCGGCGGATCCCTCGCCCCGGGACATGGCCGTGGCCCAGGAAGCTCGGGGGCAGGCCGCCCGCGCACGGGCGGAGATGGCCCGTGACGAGACCGGCGCCGGGCCGGTTCGGGCGTTCGCCGAGGTGGAGGCCATGGATGACTCCGGGCTCATGCGCCAGGGTGGGCGGCTGGATCTCTTTGTCTGACGCCGGGTCCTCGGCATACTACCGGGCTTCGTCTCCGGCAAAGGCAGCGCCATGACTCCTCGCCAGCGTTACGAGGCCGACCTCGAGCACCCCGATTTCGTCCGCGACCCGGCCCAGGAGAAAGCCGTGGCCGCGCTGCAGGACCTGCACGAGCGACTGGTGGCCGCACCGCCGCGTGCGCCGTCGCCGGGGCTGCTGCAGCGTCTGGGCCTGCGCCGGCGGCAGGAGCCCCGGTGGCCGGCGGTGACCGGCCTGTACCTTTGGGGCGGCGTGGGTCGCGGCAAGACCTACCTGGTGGATATCTTCCATGACAGCCTGCCGTTCCCGGAGAAGAAACGCCTGCATTTCCACCGCTTCATGCAGATGGTCCACCACCGGTTGCGGGACCTCGAGGATGTCCAGGATCCGCTGGCGGTCATCGCCCGGGAGTTCGCTGCGGAGACTCGGGTGCTGTGTTTCGACGAGTTCTTCGTCTCGGACATCACCGATGCAATGCTTCTCGGCGGGCTCCTGCGCGGGCTGTTCGACGAGGGGGTCACGCTTGTGGCGACGTCGAACATCCCGCCGAAGGAACTCTACAAGGGGGGGCTGCAGCGGGAACGCTTCCTCCCGGCCATCGAACTGGTGGAAGCCCGTACCCGGGTGATGGAACTGGATGGCAACACGGACTACCGCCTGCGCTTTCTCGAGCAGGCGGAACTCTATCACTGGCCGCTGGATGAGGCCGCCGACCAGGTGCTGAACGAAGAGTTCGTGCATCTGGCACCGGAGCGGCCCGAGTTCGATACCACGATTACCGTGGAAGGGCGCAGCATCCGGTGTCGCGGGCTGGCCGACGATGTGGTCTGGTTCGATTTCGCCGCGATCTGTGACGGCCCACGGGGTCAGACGGACTACATCGAGCTGGCGCGCACCTTCCACAGTGTGCTCATCGGTAACGTGCCGGCGCTGGACGCCAGCCGGGAGAATCAGGCCCGCCGCTTTATCGCGCTGGTGGATGAATTCTATGATCATGGGGTTAAGCTGATCCTGGCGGCCGAGGCGCCGCCGGAGAAGCTTTACCAGGGGCAGCGCCTGCGCTTCGAGTTCGAGCGCACGTTGAGCAGGCTCCAGGAGATGCAGTCCCACGCCTACCTGGCGGGAGCGCACCGGGCGTGAGGCTGCGGTGGTGGTCTGACAGGCAACCGGAAGGTCGGCACGGCATGGAACAGCTGGAGCGGATACTGGAGGCCCACGGCGGCGCCCAGCGCTGGCGGGACGCGCACTCCGTCATGGCGCGGGTATCCATGGGCGGCGTTGGCTTTGCCTCGCGTCTGCAGGCCAACCCCCTGCGCGAAGTGGAACTCACCGTCCGCGCCGCATGGCCCACCGTGACCATGGCGGACTGGCCCCGTCCCGGGCAGATGGCGGTGTGCGAGCCCAATCGTGCACGCATCGAGGCCGAGGACGGCCGCGTGCTGGCGGATCGCAGTGCCCCGGGGGCCACCCTGCGGTCACTGTCGCACTGGCTGTGGTGGGACGACCTGGACGTGCTGTACTACACGGCGAACATCCTCTGGCAGACCGTGTGCCTGCCCTTCACGCTGGTACGCGAGGGGTGCAGCGCCGAAGCCCTCGCGCCCGTGGATACGCCCGAAGGCAGGCTTCATCCGCTGGCGATCGCCTATCCCGCGGACATCCCGGTGCTGCGCACCGATCAGGTGCTCTACGCCGATGTCACCGGGCTGCTGCAGCGAGTGGATTATTCGCCACGTTTCGCTTCGCCATGGATGCGGGCGAGCCAGGTGTTCACCGTCACCGAGAACGTCTCCGGTTTCACCCTTGCGACTTCTCATCGAATCTATCCCTGTCTGCCCGGAGGGAGAATGTTCGGCATGGGGCCCCTGGGCTGGATCGACCTCGACGACGTCAACGTGGTGTGGAACCAGTAAGCGTCAACGGGCCCTGGCTCGGGTCGGGAAGGCGACCTCAGTTACGCGCAGCAGTTCACGAGAGTTCACGGACTATGGCGTAACCGGCTGGTGAGGCGGGGGTATTCCCGGGTGTCCACAGAACCTGTGGATAACATTGTGGATGAAACGTGAAAACGCTCGCGGCAGCCGCGTGCTCAACGGCTCTGTGCGGGTCCGGTCATTTTTTCGTCATTTTCTTGTGTTCTTTTATTATCAATGGTTTGCCTTCAATCAAGGGGCAGTACTGTCCACGGGAGCACATTGCCGATGTGTTGCATGGCAGCACTGACTCCGGTGTGTATAACTCTGGTCGAGAGACACGGTACAGGGGGGTACGTCAAGCCTGAAAAGGTGATCAGTTGGTCTCGCCCAGGGCCTGGACATGAGCCGCCACACAGGTGCCGAGGGCGCGCAGGTTGTAGCCGCCTTCCAGGGTGGAGATCAGCCAGCCCTGGCCGAAGCGGTCCGCCACCGCGGCAATCTCCCGGGTGGCCCACACCAGGTCTTCCTCGGTGAGTTCCATGTTGGCCAGCGGATCGGCGTAATGGGCATCGAAGCCGGCCGAGATGAACGTGAGTTCCGGGCCAAAGGCGCGCAGACCGGGAATGATGTGCTCCCGGAACGCGTCCCGGAAGTCCGCGGAGCCGGTCATGGCCGGGAGGGGGACGTTGAGGATATTGGGTGCCCCGGGGATCGGGCCACGGCCGGTGCCGGGAAACAGCGGATGCTCGTGGGTCGACGCGTAGAACAGGCCACGCTTGCCGGCGAACATGGTCTGGGTGCCGTTGCCGTGGTGGACGTCGAAATCCACCACCGCCACCCGCTGCAGATGGTGCACCGCCTGGGCATAGGCGGCGGCCACGGCCACGTTGTTGAACAGGCAGAAGCCCATGGCCTGATCCGGCTCGGCGTGATGGCCGGGGGGACGCACGGCACAGAATACACGCTTGGTCCTGCCGGCGAGCACGGCGTCCACGGCGGCGCAGACGCCGCCGGCGGCTCGTAACGCGGCTTCGCCGGAGTCGGGGCAGATGATGGTGTCACCGTCCAGGTGACGGCTGCCCTGGGCCGGGATGGCATCGAGGGTCTGGTCCACGTAGGCCGCGTCGTGGACGCGGATCAGGTCCTCGCGGCTGGCCCGGGGAGCCTCCTCCCAGTGCAGGTCGGCGAACTGCGGCTCACGCAGTCGCGCCAGCACCGTCTCCAGCCGTTGGGCCGACTCCGGGTGCCCCGGGCCGGTGTCGTGCCGGAGGCAGCTGTCGTGGGTCATGATCCAGGTTTGCATTGCCTCACTCTACCGGTGGTGTGTGTGCTTGTGCCAGCCCCGGTTCGCCCTCATATCCCCCGGTAACAGAGAATGCCGGCTTGCCAGAGAGCCGCGCAATGTTGGGAGGATTGACCGGATGAACAGATCCATCGTTACCGCCCGGTTCCAGCCGGGGCAGATCGTCCACCACCAGGCCCACGGATTCCGCGCCGTGATCGTGGACGTGGATGCACGCTACAACGGCTCCAGGGACTGGTACGAGTCTCACATGCAGCACCGGCCGGGCCGGGAGCAGCCCTGGTACCACCTGCTGGTGGACGGTGCCGATTTCGCCGCCTACGCCGCGGAGGACGACCTGCGCGCCGGCGCGGGGGAAGCGCCGGTGGACCATCCCTGGCTGGAGAACTTCTTCGTCGAGTTCTATCCCGCTCAGGGGCAGTACGTCGACCGCTACCCGCGCATGTAACCAGGCCTGCCCATCAGTCGCTGAACAGGCGCTCGCTGAATTCCAGGGTGTATTCCCGGTCGTGCCCCTCCGGGCGGACTCGCACCTCGAAGCGCATGCGTTCGCCATCTTCCATGCGGAAGCCGCCCACGGAGTAGATGCCTTCGCCGTCGGCATGTTCCCGCATGCGTACGGTCTGGAGCTGGTCCCGGGGGTTCAGGGCGCGGGCATCGACGCGGGCCGAAACCGGCTCGCCGTCGTGCAGCACCGTGATCATGAGCACACCGCGGATGCGGCTGCGCTGCAGTTCGTACTGGCTGGCAACGTCCGGCGACAGGCGGGTACTGGCCATGGCGTTGTAGTAGATGCTGTAGTCATCGTAATGCTGGGCACGCTCGTAGGCCGCAGCCTGCGGTGCCAGAATGCCCAGCGCCAGGATGGCGGCGACGAACAGTCCGAGGTCGCGGCGTGTCATGAGTCGGCTCCTGCTGCCTGCTTGAACCGATACAGTGCCACCTCGCCCAGCAGGTTGGGAAGCAGGCTCGCGGCGGTCCGGCGCCGGTGGCCGTCATCGATGAAGGTTCGCTCGAGGATGTCGATGCCGGCATTGGTGCACAGGCGCTCGAAATCCCGCACGGTGCACAGGTGGATGTTGGGGCTGTTGTACCAGTCCAGTCCGGCGTCGCCGCTCACCGGCATGCGCCCGCGCAGAGCCAGTTCCATGCGGCAGCGCCAGTGGCCCATGTTGGAGAAGGTCACGATGCCCTCACGTCCCACCCGCAGGATTTCCGCCAGCAGGTGTTCCGGGTAGCGCACTGCCTGCAGGGTCTGGGTCATCACCACGTAGTCGAAGGAGTCCGGGTCGAAGTCTTTCAGGCCCTCGTCCAGGTTGGTCTGGATCACCGGGATCCCCTTCTCCACGCAACCGCGAATGTTGTCCGGATCGATCTCCAGGCCGTAGCCGATCACGCCGCGGGTGTCGCGCAGGTAGCGCAGCAGCAGCCCCTCGCCGCAGCCCAGGTCCAGCACCCGGGTGCCGGGACGGATCCATTCGCTGATCAGCGCCAGCTCGGAACGCACGCTCATGCTGACACCTCCCCGGCCACCCGGGCCATGTAGGCGCGCAACAGATCCCGGTAGATGGGGATGGGCATGAGGAAGGAGTCATGCCCCTGGGGCGCCTCGATCTCCGAGTAGGTGACCCGCTTGTTGCCGTCCTGCAGGGCACGCACGATTTCCCGGGAGCGGTTGGAGGGGAAGCGCCAGTCACTGGTGAACGACAGCACCAGGAACGACGCCGTGACGTGCTTCAGGGCCGCGGCCAGGTTGTCGTCGTGCGTGGAGGCCGGGTCGAAGTAGTCCAGCGCCCTGGTCATCAGCAGATAGGTGTTGGCGTCGAAGTGGTTGACGAAGTTCTCCGCCTGGTAGCGCAGGTAACTCTCCACCTCGAATTCCACGTCGTAGTTGAAGTTGATCTTGCCTTCGCGCAGCTCGCGGCCGAACTTGGCGCGCATGGCGTCCTCGGAGAGGTAGGTGATGTGGCCGAGCATGCGCGCCAGGGACAGCCCACGCCGCGGCACCACGCCGTACTCGGCGTAACGGCCCTCGTAAAACTCCGGATCCTGCAGGATGGCCTGGCGCGCCACTTCGTTGAAGGCGATGTTCTGCGCCGAGAGCTTGGGCGCGGCGGCGATCACCACCGCATGCCGCACCCGCTCCGGGAAATCGATGGCCCATTGCAGCGCCTGCATGCCCCCCAGGCTGCCGCCGACGACCGCCGCCCATTGGGTGATGCCCAGGCCTTCAGCCAGGCGCGCCTGGCTGCGCACCCAGTCGGGAACGGTGACCATGGGGAAGTCGGCGCCGTAGGGCGTGCCGGTTTCGGGGTTGGTGCTCACCGGGCCGGACGAGCCGCGGCAGCCGCCGAGGTTGTTGCTGCAGACCACGAAGAAGCGATTGGTGTCCAGGGGCTTGCCGGGGCCGATGCAGGCGTCCCACCAGCCGGGTTTGCGCTCGTCGGCGGCATGGTACCCGGCGGCGTGATGGTCCCCGGACAGGGCGTGGCAGACCAGGATCGCGTTGGAGGCGTCGGCGTTGAGCTCACCGTAGGTCTCGTACACCAATTCGTACGAGGGCAGCGTGCGCCCGCAGTCCAGCTCCAGCGGCTGCTCGAAGGTCATGCGTTGCGGTGTGACGAGGCCGACGCAGTCGGCGGGAAACTGTTCTGGCATCCGGACAGGTACGGCTTGCAACCAAAGAGCCAGTGAGTCTACTGACCGGCCCCGGGGGTGACAACCGCGCTGGCAGGCCGGTCAGCGTTCACTCAGAGGAACATGCGCGCCATGTCCCGAATCGGGTACACGACCAACATCTTCGCCAGCTGAATCCCGATCAGCACGGCGATGGGCGAGAGGTCCAGCCCGCCGACCGCCGGAATGACCCGGCGCGCCGGCGCCAGCACTGGTTCCGCCAGGTTGTCGATCAGGCCGATGGCCGGATTGTACTGGCCGGGATTCACCCAGCTGAGGATCACCCGAATGATGATCACCACCAGAAACACGTTCAGCAGCAGATTGAGCAGCTCGGCCACCGAGCGCACGGCCAGGAAGCCGGCGCTGACATTGGTGCTGCCGATCCAGTACACCACCGCCAGGGTGCAGAACTGCAGCAGCAGCATCAGCACGATGGCCGAGGTGTCCGCGCGGCCGATGGGGGGCAGGAAGCGCCGCATGGGCTGCAGCGGCGGCTGGGTGATCCGGATCAGGAACTGCGAGATGGGGTTGCGGTAGTCGGCGCGGATCCACTGCAGCAGGAAACGCAGCATCACGGCCAGGATGTAGAGACCGGCCAGGGTGTTGATGAGAAAGGCCAGTGGATCAGTCAGGTACTGTCCGGACATGCGTGACTCCCGAGTGTGAGTGTTGCGGCGCCGCCGCCGTTATTACTGATTACCCAGTTGATCGCCCAGCTCACCCGCGCGCTCCGCCGCGGCGCGCAGGGCGCGGTCCACCACGTCGGCCATGCCTCCCTCCTCCAGGGTCTTGATGGCCTGTTCGGTGGTGCCCCCCGGGGAGGTGACCCGCCGGCGCAGGGTGCGGGCATCGTCATCGCTCTCCAGCGCCATCTTCGCGGCGCCCATGGCCGTCTGCAGGGTCAGCAGGCGTGCCGTTTGCCGGGGCAGGCCCAGGCGCTCGCCGGCGTCCTCCATGAGTTCCATGAGCAGGAAGAAATAGGCCGGTCCGCTGCCGGAGACGGCGGTGACCGCATCCATCAGCGCCTCGTCGTCGAGCCAGCAGGTGAGCCCCACCGCCCGCATGAGCGATTCCGCCAGGCTGCGCTGGTCGGCGCTGACCCGGGAGTTGGCGTACAGGGCCGTAGCGCCGGTCTGCACCAGCGACGGCGTGTTGGGCATGACCCGCACCACCGGCAGCCCCTCGCCCAGCCAGCGGGACAGGTCGCTCTCGCGGATGCCGGCAGCGATGGAGATGACCACGGCGCCCTCCTCACGGGCGCGCTGGCCGATCTCCGCGGCCACCTCGCGGATTACCTGTGGTTTCACGGCGAGGACCACCGCATCGGCGCCCTGCACGGCCTCCAGGTTGTCTGCCAGGGCGGTGACACCGAAGGCCGCGGCCAGCTCGCCGCGCTGGTCCGGGTCCGGCTCCGCCACCCGGATGGCGCCGGCATCGAAGCCGTCGGCAATCAGGCCGCCGATGAGGCTGCGGGCCATGTTGCCCCCGCCGATGAACGCGATGGTCCGGTTGTCCATGTCTCCCCCTTCTTGGCCAGGTCCTGGCTCTGCTGTCAGTCGCGGGCGCCGAAGATGTCCGTGCCCACGCGCACCATGGTGCTGCCCTCGGCGATGGCGGCTTCCAGGTCCGCCGACATGCCCATGGACAGAGTATCCAGATGCAGGCCGTCGCGCACCAGTTGCTCCTGGAGTTCCCGCAGCTGACGGAACGGGGCGCGCTGGGCATGGAAGTCCTCAGCGGGGGCGGGAATGCACATCAGGCCGCGCAGGCGGAGATTGGGCATTGCCGTCACCGCCTGTGCCAGGGTCGGCACGTCCGCCGGCTGCAGCCCGGACTTGCTGAACTCGTCACTGACGTTCACCTGGATGCAGATGTTCAGCGGCGGCAGGGTCGCCGGGCGTTGTTCCGAAAGACGGCGCGCGATCTTCTCCCGTTCCACACTGTGAACCCAGTCAAAGTGCGCGGCGACGAGTTTTGTTTTATTGGACTGCAGTGGCCCGA
>SKYZ01000236.1 GCA_007127625.1 Aquisalimonas sp.
AAATAGATGGCGTTGAGCACGGTGCTTGCCAGCAGCACCCCGATCACCCAGTAGTGACCACCGTCCACGGCACCGATGCCCAGGTACCACTTGCTGATGAAGCCAGCCAGCGGCGGCACCCCGATCATGCCCAGCGCGCCCAGGGTGAACATGGCGCTGGTCCAGGGCATGCTGCGGCCGACGCCGTCCAGTTCATCGATGGCGTGGATCTCCCGGGTCTCCGCATAGGCACCGGCGCAGAAGAACAGGGTGATCTTCATCAGTCCCTGGTGGACCAGGTGCACCAGGCCGCCGATGGTGGCCAGCGGGCTCCCCAGGGACAGTCCCAGGGCGATGTAGGACACCTGACTGACGGTGGAAAATGCCAGCCGGCGCTTGAGGTCCGTCTGCCAGATCGCGCGCAGGGAGCCGTAGATGATGGTCACCGAGGCGGCGATGGCCAGGCCCTGGGTCAGGTGCAGCTCCTGCGCCAGTTCCACCCCGTAGACGTCGTGGATGACCCGCACGATGCCGAAGGCGCCGGCCTTTACCACGGCCACCGCGTGGAGCAGAGCACTCACCGGCGCCGGCGCAACCATGGCGATGGGCAACCAGCCGTGCAGGGGGACCAGCGCCGCCTTGACGCCCAGTCCCGCCATGAGCAGCAGAAAGATGCCGGTGAGTGCGCCGTGACTGTCTACGCCCAGTTCCGCCAGGGTGCCGCCGGCCAGGAAATCTGCGGCACCGGCCAGGGTGTAGAGCAGTACGATGCCCAGCAGGAAGAGTGCGCCGCCACCGATGGTGTACTGCAGGTAGATGCGCCCCGCAGTCATGGCCTTGTCCACGCCGCGGTGGACCACCAGCGGCCAGGTGGCCAGGGTCAGGAACTCGTAGAACAGGAAGAAGGTAAACAGGTTGCCGGCGGTGGCGATGCCCATGGTGGCGGCCACGCACAGGCTGAAGAAGCCGAAGAACCGAGCCCGGTGCTCCGCATGCTCCAGGTAGGTGATGGCGTAGATGGTGGTGACCAGCCAGAGCACCGCGGAGAGGGTCAGGAACAGCATGGCCAGGGCGTCGGCGCGAAACACCAGATCCAGATCCGGCAGCAGCGGGATGCGCACCAGGAATTCATGACCAAGCTGCACGCCGCGCAACATGACGCCCACCAGGACCAGCTTGATGACCGCACCGGCTATATTCAGTGCGACCCGCAGACGCTGCCAGCGCTCCCCGAGAGTGAACACGATCAGTGCCGTGATCAGTGACGTCATCAGCACCCACAGGGGCATGGCGGTATAGGCCGTCATGGCATTCCCCCCAGAAGCGCCAGGATCGGTGCCGCGGTGACGCCCAGAGCGATGGCGAGCAACGCCAGGGCCATGGTGGGCCACACCCGCAGAGGCCCTGGTCGTGGGCCCTGGTGGTCCACCGTGGCACCGGCGGAGCGCAGGAAGGCGAAGCGCAGTACCCGGAACATGTACGCGGCCGAGAGCAGTCCCCCCACTGTCAGCACCACGAGCCACCACCATTGGCCGGTTTCGGCCGCCGCACGCAGCAGCAGCCACTTGGCGATGAATCCGCCGCTGGGCGGCAGACCCATGATGCTCACCCCCGCCAGGGCGAAGGCGAACAGACTGATGGCCAGCGGGCGGTCCAGCCCGCTGAGCTCCCGCAGGCGGTCGTGGCCCACGTAGGCGATGACATTACCGGCGGCCAGGAACAGGGCAGCCTTGGCAATGCCGTGGGCCAGGCCGTGATACACGGCGCCCTCCCAGGCCAGGGTGACGGCCATGGGGAAGAACAGCAGCATGTAGCCGAGCTGGGCAATGGTGGAGTAGGCAATGACCAGTTTCAGACGTTCCTGGAGAAACGCGCGCACGGAACCGTAGACAATGGCTGCCGCCCCCACGGCGCCCAGGAACTGGCCGGCCGGCGCCGAGGCGAGTCCCGCCAGGGGGTCGGTCCACAGCCGCAGCAGCAGGTACACCGCGGCCTTGACCACCAACGCTGACAACAACGCACTGGCGGCGGCGGGTGCGCCACCGTGGGCGGCCGGCAGCCACACGTGAAAGGGCACGATGGCCGCCTTGATCATGATGCCGAGGACCAGGCAGGACGCGGCCAGGGCGCCGGCAAAACCGCTGTCCGCCAGCGGGTCGGCCGCCAGGGAGAGATCCAGCGTGCCGGCGATGCCGTAGACCAGCGCCACGCCGGCCAGGTACACCAGCGAGCCGAACAGCGCGTACAGCAGATAGCGCAGGGTGGCGTCGGTGGTCTTGCCCGCACCGGCCAGCAGCACTAGCGGGATTGCCGCCAGACTCACCATCTCCAGGGTGACGTAGATGTTGAACAGATCCCCGGAGAGGAACAGCGCATTGAGGGACCCCCACAACAGCAGCCACAGCGCCCAGAAATGGGACGCGCCCGGCACGTGACGGCCGTGGGAGGCCAGGGCGTACACCGACACCATGGTTCCGGTGATGGCGGTGAGCAGCAGCATCACAACGGCCAGGCCGTCGGCGTGCAGACGAATGCCCAGGGGCGGCTCCCAGCCGCCCAGGAAGTGCTCCACCGGCCCGTGGGCGGCAACATCCGCGATCAGCCAGCCGGTAAGCGCCGCGGTGATCACGGTGGTGACCACCGGCAGCAGCGGAATGCCGCGGCGGTCGGTGACGAACTGCAGCACGCCGGCCAGGAAAGGGATGAACACCAGCAGAGCAGGGAGCGCCTCAGTCATCGGTGCTCCCCGGTTCGCTGCGGCGGTTCAGCGCCTGCCGGCGAATCAGCGCCAGGCCGAAGGCCGAGGCGCTGACGGCGATTACCAGGCCGGTGATCACCATGGCATGGGGCACGGTGTCAGGCCCGTCCGGCAGCCAGCGGGCGATGAGGATCATGCTCATGAACACGCCGTTGCCGAAGATGTTGATGGCCAGGATGCGCCGTAGGGGGTGTGGTTGGGCCACGAATCCGTAGAAGCCCAGGGCCATGAGGGCCGCCGCGGCGATGGCGAAGACGTCCACTCCCATTACGATTCACCCCGTCGCAGGCCGTGGGTGCCGGTGAACAGCAGCAGCAGGGATAGCGCGATGGACAGCGCCAGGCTGTACTCGATCACCAGCATGATCGGGTAGATGAAATCCGCCGGGTAGGCCATGAAGGCCCCCTCCAGCGGGATCAGCAGCAGACCGGCAGCGGTGAACACCACCGTTCCCAGGATCAGCAGGGCGCGGGTGATCAGCGCCGTGTGGGGCACGCCGTGCAGGCGCCCGCCCAGCACCAGCAGCACTCCGGCGCCGGCCAGGGTGGCGCCGCCCTGGAACGCGCCACCGGGGCTGTGGGTACCCGCCCACACCAGATACACGCCCATGAGCAGCACCGCCGGTGCAAACGCGGTGACCAGCACCGGCACCAGGGGGGTGTCCACGGTGACGTCCTCGGCCCGGGGTTGGTAGGTCAGTGCCGCCCGGCACAGCAGTGCACCGATCAGGGCCATGAGCACCACGCCCATCTCCAGCAGCGTGTCGTAGCTGCGGAAATTGAGCAGCACGGCGGTTACCGGTTGCTCGGTGCCGGCGGCGTCCAGATTGTTCAGCGCCAGTTCGCCGGCACCGCCGGGATGACCGTCCAGGGAGGTCAACGCCACCAGCATGGCGAGGCCGAATCCCGCGCTGCCGATGCCCGCCAGCCAGCGCGCCGGCACCGGTGCGCGGTGATGTCCGCAGGCATGGCGTTCGCCGGCATCCAGCGCCCGCCAGGTGCCCAGCAGCAGCACGCCCAGCAAGCCGGCGCCAATGGCCGTTTCCGCCAGGGCGAGATCCGGCGCCTCCAGACGGGCCCAGGCAAGGCCCAGCAGCAGGCCGATGACGATGAACACGACGATGGCGCGGAAGACGTCGGTGACGGTGACACAGCGCCAGGCGAGGAGCACCAGCGTGAAGACCAGGACGACATCGAACAGCGCCATCATCAGCCCTGGTCCTCCTCCCGCAGGTGATGTCGCGCCACCAGATGGCAGGCGACGGACGACGCGATGACCGCAACCATCCATAAAAGGGCGATGAGCAGCACCAGACGCCAGGTGTCGGCCAGCAGCGCGATGCCGACGGCCAGTAGCCCCAGGCCGGCATTGTCGGCCTTGGTGACCGCGTGCAGCCGCGAGTAGATGTCCGGGAAGCGCAGCAGTCCGACGGTCCCTGCAAGGAAGAACAGCAGTCCGGCGATGATGAAGGCCCCGGCCAGAAGATTGATCATTGGCTGTCCTCGTCGGTCCGCGGCCGCCTCACGAAGGCGGTTGCAACCAGCGCGGCGAACAGCATGAAGATCAGTGCCGCATCCACCAGCGCCGGCATGCTCAGGATCTGAGAGAGCACCAGCAGGATTGCCACCATGGAGGTGCCGGCGAGCTGAATGGACAGCATCCGGTCAGCGCGGGTGGGCCCGCGGAAGACCTGGATCAGGCCAAGGCCGAACAGCGCCAGGAGCATCACTGCCGCGCTGGTCAGCAGCGTATTCACGAGACCTCGCCGCCGTTGGATTCCACGAACAGGGCACCGATGGCTGCCTCCACCCGCGCCAGTTCGCCTGCGGTGTCGGCGGTAATGGCGTGCACACGCACCGTGTCGCCATGGAGATTCGCCGCCAGCGTGCCGGGGGTGAGGTTGACGGTGAGCAGGAACAGCGTGCGGCTGGCCGGGTGCTGCAGGCGGAGTTGGTAATCGATCCACCGCGGCTGCATGGGCATGGCAGGATGCATGGCCCGCCAGCCCACGTCCGCACCACCCACCAGGGAGTTGTAAAGGAACAGGCCGACGAACCGGAGCAGGCCCAGCGGCCGCGGCGTGAACACCATGCCGGGTGCCACCCAGGCGCTGATGGCCGCAGCCAGCAGGGCAGCTGTCAGGCCGTAAGGCAGACCCTTTCCGCCGGTGAGCACCAGCCACAGCAGCATCAGGGTGGCGGCGACGGTCAGCGCCCAGGTGAGTCGGTGTGCAATGCCGGAGGAAGACGTCATCGGCTCAGTGGGTTCTGTCCTGGCGCATGCTTGGTACATGTCGATCTCGGGTCAGCAGGGAGAGGCTAACATGAGGGGGGCCGGCATGCAGGGGGACGGTCAAGCTGTCGTCGGCGAGAGATGCGGGTGGTCAGGTTCCGGTGGAAATGTCTCCCCTGGCCGGTCTCCCAGCGACGTAGGTCGCCGCCACATGGCGCTCGTCCCCCAGCGTGAACAGCGCGAACAGCGTCTCCTCCAGGTCGGTGGCGGCCGTGCGTCGGGCAGACAGGCGGGAACCCTCAGGGTCGAGAACCACAACGTCCGCCTCCATTCCCGGTGCGAAGTGACCGACGCGGTGGTCGATGTCCAGGGCCCGGGCACCGCCCCGGGTGGCGAGATAGAGGAGGTGGGCGGCCGACAGCGGCGTGCCATGGAGCGCCGCGATCTGGTAGGCGGCCGCCGCGGTGCGCAGAAGGCTGAAGCTGGTGCCGGCACCGATGTCGGTGCCCAGTCCGGTTCGCAGGCCCAGGGCGGCTTGCGTCGGATAGTCCATGAGCCCGCTACCCAGGAACAGGTTCGCCGTCGCCGCGAACGCCGTGGCTGCGCCGTGCTCGGCCAGCCGTTGGCGGGCCGCCGGGGTCATGTGAATGCAATGCGCAAACACCGCGCCGGGCCGAACCAGCCCGAAGTGCTCGTAGACGGCCAGATAGTCCTCCGCCCAGGGGAAGAGTTCGCTCACCCAGGCGACTTCCGCGGAGTTCTCCGCCAGGTGGGTCTGCAAATAGGCCTCCGGGCATTCCCGGGCCAGGTGTCCGGCGCCGCTCAGCTGCGCCTCACTGGAGGTGGGTGCGAAGCGCGGGCTGATGGCGTAGGCCAGGCGCCCCACCCCATGCCAGCGCCGCAGAAGCTCCCGGGAGTCGGCCACACCGGACGCGGCGGTGTCCTGCAGTGCCTCGGGGCAGTTTCGGTCCATCATCAGCTTGCCCGCGGCGACGCGCATGCCACGCGCATGGGCCGCACGCAGGATGGCGTCGGCGGAATGGGCGTGCACCGTGCCCATGATCAGTGCGCTGGTGGTGCCGTTGCGCAGCAGCTCGTCCATGAAGAACTGCGCCGTCTCCTCGGCCACCTCCGGGGCGGCGAAGCGCTGTTCCGCGGGGAAGGCGTAGCGGTTCAGCCAGGTGAGCAGGGCCTCGCCGTAGCTGGCGATGATGTCCGCCTGCGGGCAGTGGGTGTGGATGTCAATGAAGCCCGGCACCACCAGACGGCCGCGGAAGTCGTGGATGGGCGGATGGTCGGTACCGGCTTCGGCGAGCACCTTGGCCGCCGGGCCGAGGCTACGGATGACGCCGTCGGCAATATGCAGTGCGCCGTCCGTGAAACTGTCCAGGGAGTCCATGCCGGCCTGGGGGGCGACGTCGTGCCGGCAGGAGACGACAGTGCCCCGGATGATGCAGGCGTGGTCGACGGTGGTCGGCATGGCAGTCCCGTTTCATGGTCACGCGTCAGTGCGAACACGTATACTCCGTAGCCTTCTGTGCGTCCAATGGAGAGTGGTTATGTCGTTCACCATTGCCGCCCGCGGTGCCCTCGTCGTCGGCGCCCTGCTGCCCGGCAGCGCCCTTGCCGCCGGTGGCCACTTTGTCGTCGACGACACCGAGGTCACGGAGACGGGTCGCCTCGCCCTGGAAAGCTGGTACAGCCGCGCCTCCGCGGGGAACGATGAGCGGTCCGCGGAACTCGCCTACGGTATCGCCCCGGGCGGGGAGTTCGGTCTCGAGGGTGGTCGCGAGCGGGTCGACGGCGAAGGGGCGGACCGCCTTGGGGCCACCGGCAAGTGGAATCTTGCCGACGCGGCCACGGAAGGACTGGGTGTTGCCGTCGTCGGCGGGGTCTTCTTCGACACGGATCGGGACCGCTTCCAGGAAGCCGAACTGTTCTTCCCGGTGGATGTCCCCCTCGGGGACGGTCGTGCCGTGTTCCGGTACAACCTCGGGTGGTCCCACCAGCGGGATGCCGACGACCGTGACGTTGCCACCTGGGGATTCGGCGGCGAGGTGGCACTCCTGTCGCGCCTGGATCTCATTGCCGAGATCCATGGCGACCAGCGCGATTCCACGGAAGTGCAGACCGGGTTGCGACTGCACCTGGCGGACCGGATGACCCTGGACGCCGGCTACGGCCGCGAACGCCGCGACAGCGAAGAGGACTGGTGGACCGTCGGGTTGGCTGCCACATTCTAGACCGGTACGACTGCTACAGTCGTGGCCGGGCGTGTCGAGTAACCCTTTGAGTAACCAAGGAGAGTGCGATGGACAAGAATGAGGTGATCCAGGAGCTGCTGTCGCTCTATGACGCTGAGCACTGGGATGCCCTGGACAGCCATTTCGAGGAGATGGCCGTCCAGGACATCGCCCAGGCCATCAACGAGCTGCCCTCGCCCGAGGCCAAGGGGCTTCTGCTCCGTCTTCCGCGGGATCGGCAACCGCCGGCCTTTGCCTACGTGTCTCCGGAGCTGCAGGAGGAGCTGCTGGAGGAACTCGAGGAAGAGGATGGCCGGTTCATTCTCTACCACATGCTTCCGGACGACCGCACGGCCCTGCTGGAGCGCCAGGAGCCGGACGATCTGCAGCGTCTGCTGCGGTTGTTGTCCCCGGAGAACGTCAAGGAGGCGCTCCGCCTGCTCGGTTTCCCCGAGGAGAGTGCCGGGCGCATCATGACGCCCAAGTTCCTCACCGTGCGGGTGGGCTGGACGGTGGAGCAGGCGCTCGACCATGTGCGGAACCGGAGCGAGGCGGGTGAGACCATCAACGTGGTTTTCGTCACCGACGTCCGTGGTGCGCTGCTCGGACGGGTGCGTCTGCAGGATTTCGTCCTTGGCCGACCGGATCGCCGTATCGAGGAGGTGATGCGGGGCGATCCGGTGAAGATTCTCGTCTCCGAGGACCGGGAAGAAGCC
This sequence comes from Aquisalimonas sp., assembly GCA_007127625.1. Classification (GTDB taxonomy): domain Bacteria; phylum Pseudomonadota; class Gammaproteobacteria; order Nitrococcales; family Aquisalimonadaceae; genus Aquisalimonas. Next base: position 7,929 of record SKYZ01000236.1, read on the forward strand.
GCCCGGTTGATGAAGCACTACGACCTGGAAGTCCTTCCGGTGGTGGATGATACCGGTGTGATGCTCGGGATCGTCACCATTGACGACGTCATCGACGTGGTGGAAGAAGAGGCCACCGAGGACTTCCACAAGATGGCCAGCGTCGGCGCCTTCAACTACAGCCTGCGCGAGGCGCGACCGTCGCTGCTGTATCGCAAGCGTGTTGGCTGGCTGGTGCTGCTGGTATTCGCCAACGTCTTTGGTGGCACCGCGATCGCCTACTTCGAGGAGACCATCGAGGCGGTGGTGGCGCTGGTGTTCTTCCTGCCACTGATCGTCGACTCGGGCGGTAACGCCGGCTCCCAGTCCGCGACCCTGATGGTGCGTGCCCTGGCCACCGGCGACGTGCGCACCAAGGACTGGCTGCGTCTGTGGGGCAAGGAGCTGGGCGTTGCCCTGGCCCTGGGGATCACCATGGGCCTGGCGGTGTCGGTGCTGGGCGTCTGGCGCGGCGGGATGGACCTCGCCATGATCGTTTCCCTGGCCATGGTGTGTGTGGTGGTCATGGGCAGCATGATCGGCATGCTCCTGCCTTTCGTTCTGACCCGGTTCAACCTCGATCCGGCGGCCGCCAGCGCTCCGCTGATCACCTCCATCGCCGACTTCTTCGGCATCCTGATCTACTTCTCCATCGCCACGGCATTCCTGACGCTGCCGTGATCGCGGGTGGCGCAGCCGGGTTCGCCGGGCCCCTTGAGCGGGCCCGGC
>SKYZ01000239.1 GCA_007127625.1 Aquisalimonas sp.
CGTTGTGCTACGAAGTCCCTGGCCTGCCGCGGCCGCCCTTGTGATCGTGGCCGTCATTGACCTTTCCTTGTCTTGACGGTTCTCAGTGCTGCAGCACCCGACCCACGGGACCTCGTACCGGTTCCAAGTGGCGACCCTGAGCCGCCGGTCGCCCAGCATCTGGGAAAGTCCGCTTTCGGGAACCGTCTACGACACTTGGGGAAGTCCAACGACTTAACTCAACCGTCCGTGGGAACGGGGTGGAAACGGCAGCGAGTTGGTTGCCTGACAACCATCAACGGTGGCACCACCATGCGTTACCATGATCAGTGCCCCGTGCAGGTTCTGGGTGACGGTGCGCGCCCCGCCATCAGCGTCTTCCGCAGCGCGTCCTACACGCTGCTGATCACACTGGAGCCGCTCGAGCGGCATGCCTACGGCAGCCAGGCATTCATGGCCGTAGCCGGTGACAGCTTCATGGTGGTGGTGCCCCCGCTGGCGAGACGCAGCGAGCCGACGATGTGCGCGCATTCAGAGCATGGCCGTCAGAGCGTCAACTACCATGGCGGCGTCTGGCACCACCCGATGCTGGCACTTGACTGCACCGGCGATTTACTCGTCGTTGATCGCACTGGCCCCGGCAACAACTGCAATGAACGTGACCTCCCGGAGCCGATAATCGTGATAGCTGAATGAGCAGAGACGTCTGCGTGGCGACTACATGTACAGTCGCATACGATCCGATGACTGTCTCTGGCGGCGGCAACTGCCGCGATAATGCGGTCGTCGAGCCCCCTTCTACAACCGAACACCCTCCGATAACAGTTCTTGCCGTCACCGGTTGCCCCGGTCGCCCCTCTGAGTGCTCAACCGGTGGTACAGCTGAAGGAGGGTTTCGTCACAGTCTGTTCTGCTGCTGGTACAGCAGCGCTTCGTCTGACCGAGAAGCCAGTCAAGGAATCCGGATCAACACAGGCTCTCCGCGCTTCTGGCATGTGGCATGCAACGACGGCGTTGGCCAAAGCATTTCGCCATTAATTGCCTGTTCCACAACAAAGCTCGATGGAGGAGCCGTCATGATTTATGAGAAGCCCGGTCAGCCCGGTTCAAAGGTAAGTTTCAAGGCCCGTTATGAGAACTTCATCAACGGCGAGTGGGTAGCGCCGGTCGAGAGGCACTACTTTGATAACGTCAGCCCGGTGGACGGTGCGGCCTTCTGCGAAATCCCCCGCTCGACGGGCGCGGACGTAGACAAGGCGCTGGACGCCGCCCACGCTGCCAAGGAGGCCTGGGGGCGTACCTCGTATGCGGAACGCAGCAATATGTTGCTGCGGATTGCTGATCGCATCGAGAACAATCTCGAGATGCTGGCCGTCGCGGAGACGTGGGACAACGGCAAGGCCATCCGTGAGCCACTAGTCGCCGATCTGCCGCTGTGCGTGGACCACTTCCGCTATTTTGCCGGGGCGATCCGGGCCCAGGAGGGCGGCATCAGCCAGATCGACGACAACACCGTGGCGTACCACTTCCACGAACCGCTGGGCGTTGTCGGCCAGATCATTCCCTGGAACTTCCCCCTGCTCATGGCCACCTGGAAGCTGGCGCCAGCAATCGCTGCCGGCAACTGTGTCGTGCTCAAGCCGGCGGAACAGACCCCGGCGTCGATCCTGGTACTCATGGAGCTCATCCAGGACCTGCTGCCCCCGGGCGTGTTGAATGTGGTCAACGGCTTCGGCCTAGAGGCTGGGAAACCACTGGCATCCAGCGGCCGAGTGGCAAAGATGGCGTTCACCGGTGAGACCACGACCGGCCGCATGATCATGCAGTACGCCTCTGAGAACCTGATTCCGGTGACCCTGGAACTCGGCGGCAAGTCGCCGAACGTCTTCTTCGAGGACGTCTGCGCCAGTGACGACGCGTTTTTGGACAAGTGCGTGGAGGGCGTCCTCATGACGGCCCTCAACCAGGGGGAAGTCTGCACCTGCCCGTCCCGGGCCCTGATTCAGGAGTCCATCTACGACCGGTTCATGGACCGCGTGATCGACCGCTGGGGGAAGATCAAGCAGGGCAACCCGCTGGACACCGAGACAATGATCGGCGCGCAGGCGTCGTCGGAGCAACTGGAGAAGATTCTGAGCTACATGGACATCGGCAAGCAGGAAGGTGCCGAGCTGCTGGCCGGTGGGAGGCGCAAGTCCGTCGTCGGCCTGGAAGAGGGCTACTACGTCGAGCCAACGATCTTCAAGGGGCACAATGCCATGCGCGTGTTTCAGGAAGAGATTTTCGGGCCAGTGGTTTCCGTGACCACGTTCAAGGACGAAGAGGAAGCGCTTGCCATTGCCAATGACACCCTTTACGGCCTCGGGGCCGGTGTGTGGACCCGGGACGCCAACCGCTCTTACAGGATGGGCCGCGGCATCCAGGCCGGCCGTGTCTGGACGAACTGCTACCACCTCTACCCCGCCCACGCCGCATTCGGTGGATACAAGCAGTCGGGGATCGGGCGCGAGAACCACCGCATGATGCTGGATCACTACCAGCAGACCAAGAACATGCTGGTCAGCTACGACCCCAACCCCATGGGCTTCTTCTGAGATCGCCGAGGGGCGGCGGGGCGCCTGCTCCGCCGCCTTGGTGGACGAGGTGCTTATGAGCGATTCCGTGGCACGCGTGGAAGCAACCGAGGCCGCTCTTGAACTCATCGACCGGCTTCGGCAACAGCACGGCCCGTTGATGTTTCACCAGTCCGGCGGCTGTTGTGACGGCAGCTCGCCCATGTGCTACCCGGAGGGCGAGTTCCGGGTCGGTGGCTCGGACGTGAAACTGGGCGATATCGGCGGCTGCCCGTTCTACATGAGCCGCTCCCAGTTCGAGTACTGGCAGCACACCCAACTCATTATCGATGTGGTCCCCGGGCGCGGCGGGATGTTCTCGGTGGAAGGTCCGGAGGGGCTGCGCTTTCTGACCCGGTCCCGTCTCTTCACCGACGCAGAATGGGCCGAGCTGGAACACCGGCCCGTTGTCTGCGGAGACTCGGAGTCCTAAAGGTTTCGTAGGCTTGGACGTGGCGCCTTGTGATGACAGCCGTAACGCCGGCTGCTAACTTCAACGCACTGTAGTGATTAAAAATAAAAAGGTGCTGGGAGGAGAACAACCATGGTGCAGTTCCTGGGTGGGTCCGATGCGACCCGGCTACCCGGGGGCTCCGGGCGTGGCGCCATACAGCCCGGCCCCAAGGCGGCCAATGAGTCCATTATCCAGCGCTCTTGGGAGCGGTGTTCCGACACCTATCGCATCGATCAGGTGGAACGCTCGGCCCCGATCGTCGTGGAGGCGCCCCGCCTGAACGAGTCCATGGATCGCTACGGTGAATTCGTCCAGTTGGCCCGGGCCGAAATGCACACCCTTTACCAGCAGATCGCTGGCTCCGGGTATGCGTTGCTGCTCACGGACGCCGACGGCCTGATTCTGGACTATGTGGGTGATCCCACCCTCCAACGGGAGTTCCGGGGCGCGGGCCTCTGGCGCGGTGCGATCTGGGACGAGGAAAGCGAGGGCACCAACGGCGTCGGGACGTGCATCGCCGAGCATCGCCCGGTGACGGTACACCGCGACCAGCACTTCCGCAGCCGGCACCATGCGCTCAGCTGTTCAGGTGCGCCGATCCTGGATGCCCATGGTGAGCTGTTCGCGGTACTGGACGCCTCCAGCGTCAACGCCAGGGATACCCCCGAGAGCCAGCTGCATACCCTGGCACTGGTTACCATGTCGGCGCAGCTCATCGCCAAGTGCCGATTCGTGGCCAGCTTCCCCGAGGCCATGATCCTGCGCTTCCACAGCCGGCCGGAATACGTGGGATTGATCAACGATGCCGCCATGGCTGTCAATGGCGACGGCGTGATCGTCGCGGCTGACTCCAACGCGGCGGCCTACCTGGGTCTGCCCAGCCGCCGGGATCTGGTGGGCAAAGCCATCAACGCCGTTCTGGACATCGACACCGACCAGTTGCATGACCACGCCCGGCGTCACCACATGCCTTACTGGCCGGTGCGCTCGGTGGACAGTGGCACCCGGTACTTTGCCACTGTGGAGCAGGCCAGTGAGCAGGGCTTGCCGGGCGACCGGATGCGGGGCACGGGGCGTGGGCCCGTTCAGGCTCCGGTCCCGGAGCGTCGCCGCCCGTCACTGGCCATGCTCGGTGGCAGCGACGCCCACCTGCAGCGCCAGGTGGAGCGGGCCCAACGGGTCGCCGGGCGCGGCATTCCGGTGCTCCTCCACGGTGAGACCGGTACGGGCAAAGAGGTGTTTGCGCGGGCGCTGCACGACATCTGTCACTGGGCCCAGGCACCGTTCGTGGCGGTGAATTGTGCCGCCATTCCGGAGAACCTGATCGAGAGCGAGCTGTTCGGGTATGAGCCTGGTGCGTTTACCGGTGCCCGCAAGGGCGGGCACAAGGGCAAGGTCCTGCAGGCCAATGGCGGCACACTGTTCCTGGACGAGATCGGTGATATGCCGCTGGAGCTGCAGACACGACTCCTGCGCGTCTTGGAGGAGCACGAGGTTGTTCCTCTGGGCGGCGACAAAGCCGTCCCTGTGCAACTCAATCTGGTCAGCGCGACCCAGTGCGGCCTCCGTGAGCGGGTTGGCGATGGGCGTTTTCGTGAGGATCTCTACTACAGGCTCAATGGGTTCGAGGTGCGCCTGCCCGCGCTGCGGGAACGCCAGGACCGTCGGGAATTGATACGGAGTCTGCTGGCGGACGAGGGCGGAGGCGGGATTACCGTGGCGGATGATGCCATGGCCCGCATGATGGCCTACGACTGGCCCGGTAACCTGCGCCAGCTGCGCAACCTTCTCCGTACCGCGATCGCGCTGTGTGACGACAACACCATTCGCGTGGACGATCTGGGCTCGGAATTGATCGACCTGCAGTCGCCGGCGCAGAGCAAGACGCAGCCGTCGGGGTCCGCTCTGGCAAGCGCCGAGCGTGATGCCATCGTCGAATGTCTGATTCGCCACCGGTGGAATATCAGCCGCACCGCCGACGCCCTGGAGATGAGCCGCAACACGCTCTACCGCAAGATGCGTCGCCACGGGATTCAACAGACCTGCGCGTAATCCGGAGTCCGTCCGGCAACTCAGCCAGAAAACCAACGCACCCGCCCTTGAATCAAACCAAGGCGTCGTCGCTCTGCCAGTTGGGCGGGACCAGCCCATGGCGGCGCATGCGCCGGTAGACGGTGGGGCGTGAGACCCCCAGATCCCGCGCCACGGCACTGACATTCCAGTGATGCCGCCGCAGAGCGTCCTCCAGGGCAACGGCATTGGCCGAGCGGCTCGGGTGACCCGCTGATGGAACGGCGGGAGAGGCCGTGCGGCCGCACGGTGTCGTGGCAGGCTCGACCTCCGGCAGGTCACTGGCCTTGATCTCGTCCCCCCGGGCGGTTGCCAGCGCAAAGGCCAGCGCGTTGATGAGTTCCCGGATATTGCCCGGCCACGGGCTGGCTAGGAGCGCACTCACGGCGTCGCCCCGCAGTCGCGGCGCGTCGGGGCGGTCCTTAGTGAGCGCGGTGTAGACGCAGTCGATGACGTACTCCTGATCGGTGCGCTTGCGCAACGGCGGAAGCCAGAGGGTCGCGCCATTGAGGCGATAGTAAAGATCCTCCCGGAACCGGCCCGCAGCGATCAATTGGCGCAAATCCTGGTGGGTGGCCGCCACTACGCGTAGGTTCACGGGCACGGGGTGGTCGGCTCCCAGAGGCTGGATTTCCTGCTCGGCCAGCACCCGGAGCAACCGCGTCTGCAAGTGCAGTGGCATATCGCCGATCTCGTCCAGGAACAGGGTGCCGCCATCGGCCTGCTGGACCAGCCCGAGCCGCCCCTTCTGGCGCCCGCCGGTGAATGCACCGCCCTGGTAGCCGAACAGCTCACTCTCGATGAGCGACTCCGGAATCGCCGCGCAGTTCATGGCCACGAAAGCCCCCTGCCTGCGGTGACTGGACTCGTGCAGCCCCCGCGCCAGGCGCTCTTTGCCTGTCCCCGTCTCGCCGGTGATCAGCACATTGATGGGCTCGTTGCGGAGGCGCTTGGCCATGGCCAGGGTCTTGCGCATGGCCGGATCGTCCGCCGCCAGCCAGTCCAGCGCCGGGATTGCCTCCTCAGCATCGATGACTTGGCCTGCACGGTGGCGGGCCAGCGAGCGGCTGGGCTGGATCAGCGTGGCGAATACGGTCTCGTCGGTGGGCCGGGTCCGGAACGCACGAATCTGGTCCTCGCTGCGGTAGGGCAAGTCCCACAGGTCGCGCAGCTCGCAGTCGAGTACGTCCGTGATCCGACGCGGCTCTGACCCGTGCGGGGCGCGCTCCAGGAGTGCGCGTCCCGGCGTATTGGCCGCTAGGATGCTACCATCCTCTTCCATGGCGATCAGGTAACGGCCGCTCACCCGCACGAACTCCCGCGACGAATCACAACGCAGGATGTAGCTGTTGCGGTAGCGGCGCAGGAAGTAGGCGTCCTCGATCATGCGGGCGTACAACGTGATCAGGTGCTGGCCGAAGGTCTGGCTTTCCGGCCCGATGGGTGAATCCAGCGCCGAGATGTTCAGCACCGCGAGGCGATTGCCCTGCGGGTCCCGGATCGGCGCTGCGGTGCACGTCAGGCCGATATGGGTTGCATCAAAATGATCGGTGCGGTGGCAACTGAGAGAGACGTTCTCCTGCAGGCAGGTACCCACGGCGCAGGTTCCCGCGTATTCCTCGCTCCAGTCAGAGCCGAGGTACAGCCCCGCCTCCCGTAGCCGCGAATCCCGATGCTTGTCACCGAGGTACTGTACAGCGATGCCTCGGTCGTCGGTGAGCAACAGAACATAGTCCAGCTGCGCCGCTTGCTGGTAGAGCTGGTCGACACCAGCGCGGGCCACGCTAAGCAACTCGTCGGCCCGATCCTGGTGCTCACGCAGCACCTGATTGGTCACGATGCGCGCGGGCCTTGGCTGCGTCGGATCGAGGCCATACTCAGCGATGCACCGTTGCCAGGAACGGCCGATGACCGGCGAGTTGGGCACCTGGGCCAGCGGCTTGCGGGTGCCTTCTGCGTAACGAAGTACGGAGTCGATGTGCTCGCGCTGATCGCGGCGCAACCCCATGGTATCTCCTCCTGGGCGCCGGTGGCTGGTCACCCTTGGTCTTGGTGGCTCTACCAGCCACCTTTATGCGTTGACAAGATCACACCCGGCCGAGGCTGTCAAATTGGTGTAACGCGTTTTTTGTCAGGGCGTTACAGGTGTAACGGTGGGTCGTGCCAACTGTAACGCCGGTCGCCGCTACGACGGACGTCGTCTGTGCTTGCCTGCCCACAAAGCAGGATGAAAACGCTCCTCTCTACAATGCCTTGCGGCAATCTCAGCGCACTCGGCCGCGTCTGGCACGAGAACTGCTCTCCCTTCCCGCTGAGGGCCCACCCCACAGGGGGGGCCGTAAACCTGACGTGGAAGGCTCCGGGCGCGGTGTCCGACAGCCTGTGAACCACGCGTAATACTGGGAGGAGACCGGAATGCCGGCAACACAGAACACACCCAACCAACAGATTTCCGACTGGCTTGTGGACTTCGACGCTGCCCTCCAGCGGCATGACTTTGATGCCGCAGTCAGACTGTTCCAGGACGACTGCTACTGGCGGGATCTGGTGAGTCTCACGTGGAATCTTAAGACCGTCGAGGGGCACGATGAGATCCGCGCCATGCTTGCCGCGACGGTGCCGGATGCGCAACCGGGGTGCTGGGCCCTGAAAGGCGATGCCACCGAAACCGACGGAGTCGTCGAGGGTTGGTTCACGTTCCGCACCGGTGTCGCGAACGGCAGCGGCATCATACGGCTACAGAATGGCAAGTGCTGGACGCTGTTTACCTGCATGTCCGAGCTTCGGGATTACCCCGAGCCCCTGAAACATCGCCGACCGAAAGGCGCTCAGCACGGGGCGTCGAAAGAGCGCGAGACCTGGCTGGAGGCACGGGAGCGTGAGCAGGAACAATTGGGCTACACGCACCACCCATACTGCGTAATCGTCGGCGGCGGCCAGGGTGGCATTGGATTGGCTGCGCGGCTCCGACAGATGAACGTACCCACCATTGTGCTGGAGAAGAACCCTCGCGCCGGCGACTCCTGGCGTAACCGCTACAAATCCCTGTCCCTGCATGATCCGGTCTGGTATGACCATCTGCCGTACCTGCCTTTCCCTGACAACTGGCCGGTGTTCTCACCCAAGGACAAGATCGGTGACTGGCTGGAGATGTACACCAAGGTCATGGAGCTGAACTACTGGGCTTCCACCGAGTGCGAAAGCGCCAGCTACGACGAGGCTGCCGGCGAATGGACAGTCAACGTCAACCGCAACGGCGAACGGGTCACCCTGCGGCCGAAGCAACTGGTGCTGGCCACGGGCATGTCCGGCATGCCGAATGTCCCGGAATACCCCGGCGCTGAATCCTTCGAGGGCGAGCAACAGCACTCCAGCCAACACCCGGGGCCAGATGCATACGGTGGCAAGAAGTGCATTGTCGTGGGCTCCAACAACTCCGCTCATGACATCTGCGCGGCCCTTTGGGAGAACGATGCCGACGTCACGATGCTGCAGCGCTCATCGACGCACA
>SKYZ01000375.1 GCA_007127625.1 Aquisalimonas sp.
CCAGTCACCGATAACGGGTTGGTAATGCATACCCATGCCTGCTCCTCCCCCGCGGCGCGGCATGCCTGCCGTTTGACAGAGGCAATCGGATGATCCGGGCGGTGGCCCGGGGGTCAAGTGGCTCCACCGATGCAGTGATGGTGGGGCCGTCCCACGTCCGTGGACGTTACCCCTAGGTATAGAAGCCGGGGACGACAAGGGCAAGCTGTTGCTGCATGCTTCGGTGCCCTCGCCCCCGGCTCGGTGGACGGCGGCTCACGGACAGGGATTGGGCATGCGCGCGTGAATGGCCTCGATGGCTGCGCGCACCTCGTCGCCCAGCGTCACCTCCATGCTGGCGATGTTGCTGCGTAGCTGCTCCATGGTGGTGGCGCCGATGATGTTGCTGGTGAGGAACGGCCGTGAGTTCACCCAGGCCAGCGCCATCTGCGCGGGATCCAGCCCATGCTCGCGGGCCAGTGCCACGTAGTCCGCCGTGGCCGCCTTGCCGGCGTCGTTCAGGTAGCGCTGGAAGCGATCGTACAGGGTCAGGCGGGCACCTTCCGGCCACTGATCGTTCAGATACTTGCCGCTGAGCATGCCGAAACCCAGGGGCGAGTACGCCAGCAGGCCGCACTGCTCGCGATGGCTGACCTCGGCCAGTCCCACCTCGTACGTGCGGTTCAGCAGGCTGTAGGGGTTCTGCACCGTCTGCATGCGGGGCCAGCCGCGCGCCTCGGCCAGCTGCAGAAACTTCATCACCCCCCAGGGGGTTTCGTTGGACAGGCCCACCCAGCGGATCTTGCCTTCGCGGACCAGCTTGTCCAGGGCCTCCAGGGTGTCTTCCAGCGGTGTCATGATGTCGTCCCGGTCCTTGGGCGAGAAGCCCAGCCGGCCGAAGTAGTTGGCGCTGCGCGCCGGCCAGTGCAGCTGATACAGATCGATGTAGTCCGTCTGCAGCCGTTTCAGGGAGCCATCCACCGCCTCACGCAGCTGCTCCGGCGTGTGTCGGGAAGCACCGTCCCGGCAGTGGTCCAGGCCGGGGCCTGCGATCTTGCTCGCGAGGATTAGGCGCTCCCGGTCCTGGCGGCCCTTCAGCCAGGTGCCGATGTACCGCTCGGTGAGGCCCATGGTGTCTGCCTTGGGCGGCACCGGGTACATCTCGGCGGTGTCAATGAAATTCACGCCCTGGTCCACGGCGTAGCTGAGCTGCTCGTGGGCCTCGGCTTCGGTGTTCTGCTCGCCCCAGGTCATTGTGCCCAGGCAGATGGTGCTCACCTCGGTGCCGGTGGTGCCCAGCGGACGGTATTCCATGATCACTCTCCCCCTCGATGTGTATGACCGTGTTCAGACCCCGCCCTGGTCCGGGCGGCGGCGGTAGATCAGATCGTGCACGGCGTGGCCCTTGCGGGTACCACGCTCCTCGAACTTGGTGCGCGGGCGCTCCCCGGGCGAGTCCGCATAGCGGCCCGTGCCGTAGAGGTTCTCGAACTGCGGACTGGCGTCCATGACCGCCAGCATGTGCTCGGCGTAGTCCTCCCAGTCCGTGGCCAGGTGCAGCCAGCCGCCGGGCTGCAGGCGGCTCGCGGCCAGCGCCACCCAGTCCGGTTGCACGATCCGGCGCTTGTGATGGCGCTTCTTCGGCCAGGGGTCCGGGAAATAGAGCTGGATGCCGGCCAGAGAGGCGGGGGGCAGCTGGTGGGTCATGATCTCGACGGCATCCCCGTCGATCACCCGCACGTTGGTCAGGCCCTGTTCGGTGACCAGGTGCAGCAGCCGCCCGATGCCCGGGCGGTGGACTTCCACCCCCAGGTAATTGCGCTCCGGGTGGGTTGCCGCCATCTCCGCCAGGGATTCGCCATTACCGAAGCCGATCTCCAGTACCACCGGAGCCGCCCGGCCGAAGGCGGTTGCCAGGTCCAGGGGCTGCTTGTCCGCCGACAGACCGTACTCGGCGTAGTGGGCATCCAGGGCGCGCTTCTGGCCGTCCGTGAGCCGCCCCTCGCGACGGACGAAACTGCGGACATGGCGGTGGTGGAGCGGCTGATCAGTGCTCATGGTGTCAGAAGAATGTGCCGTCAAGGGGCGAGGAGGCGCTGGCGTTGCGCTTGCGCGGGATGCGTCCGGCCAGGTAGGCGTCGCGCCCGGCGGCCACGGCATTGCGCATGGCCCGGGCCATGCGCACGGGCTCCCGCGCGCCGGCGATGGCGCTGTTCATGAGCACGCCGTCGCAGCCCAGTTCCATGGCCACGGCGGCATCGGAGGCCGTGCCCACGCCGGCATCCACCAGCACCGGCACGCTCGCATTGTCGATGATCTCCAGCAGGTTGTACTTGTTCTGGATGCCGAGCCCGGAGCCGATGGGGGCGGCCAGGGGCATCACCGCCACGCAGCCGATCTCCTCCAGCTGGCGCGCGGCGATGGGATCGTCGGTCATGTAAACCATGACCTGGAAGCCGTCCCGGACCAGCTCCTCGGCAGCGGTGAACGTCTCGCGCATCTCCGGATACAGGGTCTTCTCGTCGCCGAGCACCTCCAGCTTGACCAGCGTGTGGCCGTCCAGGAGTTCCCGGGCCAGGCGGCAGGTGCGCACTGCGTCCCTGGCGGTATAGCAGCCGGCAGTGTTGGGCAGAATGGTGTAGCGGTCCGGCGGAATCACATCCAGAAGGTTCGGCCGGTCCGGATCCTGACCCAGGTTCGAGCGGCGCAGCGCGACGGTGACAATCTCGGCGCCGCTGGCCGTAATGGCCGCGTCCGTCTCCTGCATGTCCCGGTACTTGCCGGTACCCACCAGCAGGCGCGACTGGTAATCGTGCCCGGCGATGACAAGGGGTTGGTCGCTCATGGGACTCCTGTTTCAGCCGCCACCGATGGCGTGAATGATCTCCACCCGGTCGTCCGGGTGCAGGCGCCGCTGCGGGAACTGGCTGCGCGGAACAACATCCTCGTTGATCTCCACGGCAATGCGCCGCTGCGACAGTTGCAGACGCTCGATCAGGTCGGCCACCGTGATGGCCTCCGGGAGTTGCGTGGTTTCGCCGTTCAGCTGGATGTTCATGGTGCTCGCCAACTGCTCGTTGCCAGGCGGCATTCTACAACATGTCCGGCCCGCCGGGGCTTGCCAATGGCCGTCGTTCCCCGCTAAATTGCATGCGGGCTACGCGGGTGTAGTTCAATGGTAGAACGGGAGCTTCCCAAGCTCTTAATGTGGGTTCGATTCCCATCACCCGCTCCATCTCCCTCCCCGGCCTTGTTCGTGAACGCCCCCAGCTGCGTAAGGCCTTGTCTGGCCTGCCTTGACCTCCCTCGTGCTCCCGACCAGACTCAAAAGGATAAGCACAATAAATGGGAGGAGTGACATGACCAATCAAGCCATGACCATCCTGTCGGGGGCGCTTGGCGCCGCCGTCCTGAGTGCGGGTCTTGGGAGTCCCGTCGTCGCCCAGGACGTCACCCAGCTACGCTGGGCGACCTCGTCCACCGGTTCGACCGGCCACGCGGTCAAGGTTGACCTGATGGCAGTGTTGAACCGCGAATGGGAGGACTACTCCATCACGGTGTTGCCCACCGCCGGGGCCGTGGCCACGGTGCGCGGTTACGCCATGGGCGAATTCGACGGCTACTACGGGGCGGATGTGGCCTTCCAGGAACTTGCCGACGACAGTGGCCGATTCCGCGGCTTTCGCGACCAGATGGAGCGCCAGCCGGTACAGTCCTTCTGGGCCTACACCATGGAGGTGGGGCTGGCGGTTCGTGCCGAAGACCAGGCGGAGTTCGACGGTTGGCGTGACCTGGCAGGATCTTCGGTGTTCACCGGCCCCGCACCGTGGGATGTGCGTGCTCAGCTGGAGCGGGCCATGGCAGCGGCGGATGTGGGCCACGAGTACACCGAGGTGGACATCAGTATCGCCGGCTCGTCTCTGAACGAAGGCAGGATCGACGGCTTTATCGCCTATACCAGCAGCGAGACCAGTCCCGCCCCATGGGTGACCGAGGCGATGCTGGCCTCCGATTCGGCGATCCTCAATCCCAGTGATGAGGAGCGCGCGATGATCGAGGAGGCGGGCATGGAAGTGGTGTCGGTGGACCCGGACAACTTTGATGCCGATGTCCACGTGGACGAGGTGTTGTTGGTGCCGTTCTTCTACGGCTTCCATCTGGGGCCGGAGGTGCCGGAAGAAGATCTCTACGAGATGCTGACCATCATCCAGGAGAAGTCCGGCGAGCTGCGGCAGGCGAATGGCGCCTTCGCGCAGATCGACGACGACATGGTGGCGATGCAGCGCCGCGGCATTGCGGCCTCCGGTGGCAACGTCCCGGTCCACCCGGGGCTGGCCCGGTTTCTCAGGGAGAATGATGCCTGGGACGACGAATGGGACGAGTGGATCTACTAAGCGTCCCGGTCGCTGATGGATGAGCACCGCGAAACGGCGCCCCCGTCCGGGGGCGCCGAGACACCCCCGTCGCGTACCCGCCACTGGTGCGGTGTTGTCGACCAGTTGCTGTTCTACGCGCTCTCGCTCTATTTCTTCGGCTACCTGACCAGCTACTATCTGACCGGCGCAGGCGGCGCGACCCTGCTGGCGGTCACCATGGTGCCCGTGGCGGTGGCGCTGGCCTATCTCAACGATCTGCGCAACGGCAATCTCTACCCCGCGCTCGGCCAGGTTGTTGCCACTCTCGTGGGCATCGTTTACGCCGGGCTGCTGCTCTACGCTTCGTACTACTTCGTCTCCGAATTCGACAACATCCGCATCTACCGGGTGGGCTTCTGGAGCGACGCCGACAAGTTCTGGGGCGGCCTCGTTGCCGTGCTGGTGCTGGAGTACACGCGGCGCCGTTACCTGGCCCTGGCGCTGGTGATCGTGGCCCTGATCCTGTACACGGCCTACGGCTATCTGGTGCCGGGCATGTTCAATCACCCCGGCATGAGCTGGGAGCGCATCATCACTGCCTCAAGTCTGGAAATCTCCACCGGAGTCTTCGAACGCCTCTCGCAGCTGGGCCTGACCCTGATCGGCTCATTCATGCTGGTGCTCGCGGTGCTGCGGGCGTTCGGCTGCATCGACTCCATTCTGGTGGGCAGCTCCAGGCTGGCGGCGCGTTCACCGCGGATGTTGCCGCAGGCGGCCATCATCGGCAGCTTTTCCGTGGCCGCCGTTTCCGGCAGCGGTGCGGCCAACGCGGCGACCACCGGCTCGGCCACCATTCCCGCGCTGATCAAGGCCGGATTTCCCCGGGTCAAGGCCGCGGCCATCGAGACCGCCTCCTCACTGGGCGGGCAACTCATGCCGCCGTTGATGGGCATTGCCGCTTTCCTCATGGCCGAGTATCTGCAGGTGAGCTACTTCGACGTGGTCGCCCGCGGTTTCGCGCCGGCGATCCTGTACTTCCTCGGGGTGAGCCTGGCGGTCTATCTGCTCTCCGGGCACTACATGCAGCGGACGGTCAAACCGCGCAAGGAACCGCTTTCCGGTATGGATTTTGTGAACCTGGCCGCCTACGGCCTTGCCGTGGCTGCCCTGATCTGGTTCATGGGCGTGGAGCGCCGCGCGGCCATGTCATCGGCGCAGCTGGTGTTCATGGGGCTGCTGCTGGGGCTCGGCGTGGTGTATTTCGGTCGCCTGATCTGGGAATCCCGGGATCACCTGGCCGGGCTGCTGCGCCTGGAACGCCTCAAGGAGGCAGGCAGGCCCTTCGTTCGCATGATGGAGACCTTCTCGGTGAACACTGCCGAGTTGACGGTGCTCCTGGCCAGCCTGGGCATTCTCACGGCCACGTTCACCATCACCGGCGTGCCCACCAAGGTCGGCATTCTGCTCATGGAGCTCGCCGGCGCCCATCTCGGCCTGATGGTGCTGGTGGCATTCGCCTTCGGCTACCTGGTGGGCATGGGGCTGCCGGTGGCACCCACCTACATCATCGTCGCCGTGGTCATTACGCCGTTCATGGTGCGCGCGGGCGTCGATCCCTGGGTGGCGCACTTCTTCGCCTTCCTGGTGGCGGTGTTCGGCGAACTCTCGCCGCCGACATCGGTGGTGGCCGCCGTGACATCGCGCATCGCCGAGGCGCCGTTCGTGCGCACCATGATGGCGGCGCTGGGGCTGTGCATCCCGCTGCTGATCATGATGGCCGGGATCTACACGCGGCCGGGACTGGTGGTGGATCCAGGCATAGCGCAGCTTCCGGCCTTTTTCCTCCTGTTGACTGGTACCGTGGCGGCGATCTTTGCGCTCCAGGGGGAGTTCAGCCCCAACCGCGCCTACGACTGGTTGGTGCGCGGGGTGCTGGCCGCGTTGGGTCTGGTGATCGTGCTTCATCCCAGTGAAGGTCTCGCCTGGGCTGTCTGTGTGCCGGTGGTGTTGATCGCCGCATGGGGCTTTCTGCGGGCCCACCGGATGCTGAGCGAGAAGCCTCTGGAGCCGGAAGCGACCATGTGAGCCGGGACGTCTTTCCGGGGGGCAGGACTTCAGCATCCTGCCGCCTGTCCATCCTTGCGCGGGTCGGAACCCGCCACGTAGCCGCCATCGGCAAGGCGGTGAATGACCTGGGCGCCGCCGAAGCCGAACGCCGCCTCCGGCGCTTCCACGGTGATCTCATGTCCGAGTTCGGCCAGGCCGGCTCTCACGGCCTCCGGCATGGCCTCTTCCACGGCGACACGGTGCCCGGCCAGGACCCGCCAGCGTGGGGCGTCGCAGGCGGCCTGGGGGTCTTCATGCAGGTCCGCCAGGCGTACCACCATCTGCACATGACCCTGGGCCTGCATGGGGCCGCCCATGACGCCGTAGCTGGTCAGCGCAGCCCCGTCGGCCGTGGTCAGGAAGCCGGGGATGATGGTGTGGAACGGGCGCTTGCCCGGACCCACTCGATTGGGATGCCCCTCGGCGAGGCTGAACCCGCCGGCCCGCCCCTGCATGCTGATGCCGGTTCCGGGGACAACCACACCCGAACCGAAGCCCAGGTAATTCGACTGGATGAACGACACCATGCGCCCCTGGGCATCGGCCGTGGTGAGGTAGACCGTGCCGCCCGGACGCGGCGTTCCGTGCCCGGGGTCGCCGGCGCGGTCCGGCTGGATCAGTCCGGCGCGGTCGGCCAGGTAGCCGTCATCCAGCAGTGCCGCGGTGCCCACCGCCATGGTGTCCGGGTCGCTCACGTGGGCGTGGGTGTCCGCCAGCGCCAGTTTCATGGCTTCGATCTGGAGGTGCAGCCCGGCCACGGAGTCCGGTCCCACCTCGCGCAGCGCCGTGTGCTCCAGCATACCCAGCGCCATCAGCGCGGCGATTCCCTGGCCGTTGGGCGGGATTTCGTGGGCCTGCAGGCCGCCGTAGGGGGTGTGAATGGTGCCGCACCACTCGGGGGCGTGGGAGGCCAGGTCCTCGACGCTCAGCGCGGCGTTATTCTCCGTCGCGGCCGCCGCGATGCGCTCCGCCAGCTCGCCCCCGTAGAACGCCTCCCCCCGGGTTTCGGCGATCAGGCGTAGCGTCCGGGCCAGTGGGGCATTTCGGAAGCGCTCACCGGGGCGAGGCGGTGCGCCGCCGGGCAGGAAGGTCTCGGCGAAGCCGGGCTGATGACCGAGTTCTGCTGCCCCGCGGGCCCACAGGTCGGCAATCACCGGGGAGACGGGGAAGCCGTTCTCCGCATAGTCAATCGCGCGCTCGAACAGGCGGGCGAAGGGCAGTGCGCCGAAGCGCTCCGACAGTGTTACCCATGCGGATACCGCCCCGGGAGTCGTTACCGATTCCCAGCCCCGTAGGGGCATGCTCGCGTAGTTGGTGAAACGTTCCGGTGTCCATGCGCCGGGCGAACGGCCACTCGCGTTCAGCCCGTGCAGCTGCTCGCCATCGTGAACGATGGCGAACGCATCACCACCGACGCCGTTGCCCGTGGGCTCCACCACGGTCAGCGCGATTGCTGCGGCCAGGGCCGCGTCCACCGCGTTGCCGCCGCGGGCCATGGCGTCCACTCCCGCCTGGGCCGCCAGGGGCTGGGAGGTGGCCACCATGTTGTCGGCCAGCACCGGGCTGCGACGCGATGGATAGGGTTGCTGGAAACGCATGACGTGGTACTCCGGCCGGTCAGATCGACTTGATCAGCCCGCCATCTACCCGGATGACGCTCCCCGTGATGTAGCTCCCGCGCTCGGAGACCAGGAAGGCTGCCGTGTCACCGAACTCGCGGGGATCACCGTACCGCCCGGCGGGGATCAGGGTGCGGGAGTTGCGTTCCACCTCCTCTACGCTGATGCCCTGGCGCTCGGCCGTCTTGGCATCCAGACTGGCGGTGCGATCCGTGGCAATCCGGCCCGGCGCGAGACAGTTCACGGTCACGCCGTCGCCGGCAACCTCGTTGGCCAGGGTCTTGCTCCAGCCCACCACGCTGGCGCGCAGTGCATTGGAAAGGCCCAGGTTGGGGATCGGCTGGATCACCCCGCTGGAGACCACCGAGAGAATGCGGCCCCAGCCACGGTCGCGCATGCCTGGCACGACCAGATTGCCCAGTTCGAAGAACGGCGCGACCATCGCCTGGAACTGTTCCTCCCAGGTTGCGCGTTCTGCCCCGGC
>SKYZ01000087.1 GCA_007127625.1 Aquisalimonas sp.
CGGTGGCGTTGCCGTCGGCCAGTTACCTGTTTGCGCAAACGGGAGCTGGCGAGCAGCAGCGGACGTTCTCGGAGCGCAGCGAAACCAATCCGCGGTCCGACATGTGGCGGGACGGACGGCGCGGCGAGGGTGGCTTTACCACCCAGACCGGCCCTTACGTCACCAACCAGATGATGACCAACATCGGCGAGAACTATCGTCAGCTTCGCCAGGGGCCCCTGATGACGGCGGGTGCCTGGCTGCTGGCCATTGCTTTCTTCGGTGTTCTTGCCTTCTATCTGGTCACCGGCCAGAAGAAGATCGATGGTGGCCGGTCGGGCCAGACGGTGGTGCGCTGGAGAGCGTACGAACGAGCCCTGCACTGGATTACCGCGGCGTGCTTCATCATCCTGGCCATTACCGGGCTGAGCCTGCTGTTCGGTCGCGCCGTGCTCATCCCGATCTTCGGGCACCAGGGCTTCTCGGCCTACGCCGAACTGGCCTACTGGGCCCACAACGTGGTCGGGCCGGTGTTCTCGGTAGGCGTGCTGCTGATGATCGTGCTGTTCATCAAGCACAACATTCCCAACCGGACGGACCTGGAGTGGTTCAAGAAGGGTGGGGGAATCATCGGCAACAAGCACCCCTCGGCCGGCAAGATGAACGGTGGCGAGAAGGTCTGGTTCTGGCTGGGCCTGGTCGTACTCGGCTCGGCTGTGATCATCACCGGTTTCATTGCCCTGTTCCCCAACTGGGGCTTCCAGACCCGTGAGATCATGTCCTGGTCGCTGCTGATCCACGCCTCGGCGGCCATCGCCTGGATCGCCTTCTTCCTTGGGCACGCCTATATCGGCACCCTTGGCACGGAAGGCGCTCTGGAGGGCATGACCCGCGGTCGTGTGGATACGGCATGGGCCAAACAGCACCATGACCTCTGGTACGAGGAGGTGTTGGCTGCCGGCGAGAAACCGCTGCCCGAGGAGCAGCTCAAGGGCCGGGAGAAACAGGGTGCGCCCGGAGGCGCACCGGCGGGTCAGCAGGGCTCCTGAGCCCTGGTCCCGCACGTTGCAACGGCAGCCGTCCCGGAGGGGGCGGCTGCCGTTTGTTTTTCCGGATGCGGGGTGCCGCCTCGCGCCGGAGCAAGTCATGCAAGTATGCGCAGGGTGATCCATGAAGTTCATGTGTGTGGCCCGGCTGGATGACACCGACGAGCACGTCTACGAACGCGCAGCCCAGGTCGGTGAACCTGCAGTGCCCGGTTCCTTTGTGTTCACCTTCTCCGATCGCGACCCGGCGGCGTTCCAGGGCAAGGAGCTGCAGGCCTTCCGCCACGGCTTTCTGGGAACGCGCTCGTTCGGCTGGGCAACGGTGGTGGTTATCGCCGAGATCGACGACGGTGAGTACAAGAGTGTGATCGAGAGCCTGGCGCGCCACTTCGTCAGCGAGTATGGCGCCCCGGACCTGGAGGCGGCCCTGCCGGTGGCGCGTGACGAGGCAGAGTACGCTGCCAGCCTTTGCGAGCATGAGGTGAACACCCTGCTGGCGGTGGAGCGCGCGGCGGATGCCGACGGTATTCACGAAGCGTACAAGACCGTGCAGCCACGGGCCGACTGGGAAGGCGAGGGCAACAAGCCCGTGCGGGTCTGGGATTTCTTCCGCGAGGATGGCACCTGACTCGGCCCTGCCCGGTCGCGACGCATTCGTTGCGGCCCTGGATGTTGCGTTTTCGCCCGGCCGACCTGACCATGAAACAAGGCGTGGCGTGTTTTCGACGTCCCGCTTACTGCCGTTAAATGGAGGAGGAGCTCATGAGCCAAGCCAGAGGTGGTAGCCCGCAGGTGGATCCGGAAAAACTGTCGCAGTCCATGCTGGAGGTGGCCGGCAAGAGCCAGAAACTCGTCCAGGATTTTCTCTCCCGTCAGGAGTCGGCAGAACTCATCAGCCACGATGATTCCCGCCACATGCTCCAGCTTTTCCAAGACTTCTATGCCCGGCTCATGTCCGATCCGGTTTCCCTGGTGCAGGCGCAGATGCAATTCTGGCAGAACTACATGGCCCTGATGCAGAGCACCAGCATGCGGATGATGGGGCTGGACTCCGATCCGGCCATCGCGCCCCAGCCCGGCGACAAGCGCTTCAAGGACGCCCAATGGGAAGAGAATCCCCTGTTCGACTTCATCAAGCAGTCCTACCTGCTGACGGCGGATCATGTCCACAACACCGTCGCCAATGTCGAAGGCATGGACGACAAGACCAAGCGCAAGGTGGACTTCTACACCCGGCAGTTCGTCAACGCCATGTCACCGACGAACTTTGTCGCCACCAACCCGGAAGTGCTGCAGAAGACCATCGACACCGGGGGCCAGAACCTGGTCAACGGTCTGAACAAGCTGTTGGAGGACCTGGAGCGCGGCAACGGCGAACTGAAGATCCGCATGACCCACCCCGACGCCTTCGAGGTGGGCAAGGACATGGCTGTCACGCCCGGCAAGGTGGTCTACCAGAACGACCTGATCCAGCTGATCCAGTACACGCCGACCACGGAGCAGGTCCATAAGCGGCCGGTCATCATTACCCCGCCGTGGATCAACAAGTACTACATCCTGGATTTGCGCCCGGAGAACTCGGTGGTCAAGCACCTCGTGGACCAGGGGCACACCGTGTTCATGATCTCCTGGCGCAACCCCTCGCCGGAACTCGCCGACAAGACTTTTGACGACTATATGCTGGAAGGCCCACTGGCCGCCATGGATGTGGCGGAAGAGATCGCCGGTGAGGCCGAGTTCAACATGGTGGGCTACTGCCTTGGCGGGACATTGCTCGCCAGCACCCTGGCCTACTGTGCGGAGAAGGGCGACAAGCGCCCCCAGAGTGCGACGTTCTTCGTGACCCTGCTGGATTTCGAAAGCCCGGGGGACCTGGAGCTGTTCATTGACGAAGAGCAGTTGGAGGTGCTGGAGAAGCAGATGAACGAGCGTGGCGTGCTCAAGGGTAACCAGATGGCCACCGCCATGAACATGCTGCGGGACAATGACCTGATCTGGTCGTTCTTCGTTAATAACTACCTCCACGGCGAAGACCCGTTCCCCTTCGATCTGCTCTACTGGAATCAGGACTCCACCAATATGCCCGCGCGCATGCACTCCTTTTACCTGCGCAACATGTACCTGAAGAACAAGCTGCGGGAACCGGGTGGCATTAGCTTGAACGGTGTGCCCATCGACCTTTCCAAAGTGGAGGTGCCGGCGTACTACATCTCCACCAAGGAAGACCACATCGCACCCTGGCGTGCCACCTACGAGGGCGCCAAGCTACTGTCCAGCAACGTCAAGTTCACCCTGGGCATGTCCGGGCACATCGCCGGGATCGTCAATCCGCCGTCCAAGAACAAGTACGGTTACTGGACCAACACCCGTACCGGCAAGCTGCCGGCGGACCCGGATGACTGGTGGGAGAAGGCCGCGTTCCGGGAGGGCTCCTGGTGGCCGGACTGGCACAAGTGGCTTGGCCAGAAGGGCGGCGCCAAGGTCGATGCGCGGGAACCCGGGAGCAAGAAGCACCCGCGCATCGAGGATGCCCCTGGCAGCTACGTCCGCGAACGTCACGACTAGTCGAGGCGTGATTCCACCGGCAAGGCCCCCGGGCCTTGCCGGTGAACCTCTACGTTCAGACCAGCACCAGTGCCGTGATCCCCGCTACTGCCATGCCGGTAAGCACCGGTGCCACCCGCGCCGCCATGGCAACTCCGCCAATGCCGCTGGCCAGGGCGGCCTTGCTGAGGCTGTTCGCCGCCGCGGCGACAATCATGCCGGTGACGGCCACGTCGGCGGCGGTGTCCGCCGCCGCGAGCCGGGCCAGGGAGACCAGGATGGCGTCCACGTCTGCCAGGCCGGAGATCGCCGCCAGGGTCAGCAGCCCGGCGTCGCCGAACCATGCCTCCAGGGCTGCCGTCAGCAGCAGGATCAGCGCCAGGAGCAGGCCGAAACCCAACGCTGCCTTGAGCTCGATGGGGTTGGGGAGATGGGTCTCCCGGTGGCTGGTGGCCCGCACTCGCCAGGCAAGAATGGCAGCGCCAAGCAGGCCCGTTGCCGACATGGCCAGCAGTGGCGGGGCGATTTTCGGCAGCAGCGACGGATTGACCACGGACAGCAGGACCGCCATGCGGGCGAACATGGTGGTGCAGCCCAGGACCAGGCCGGCGGAGAGCACGGCCTGGAGTTCCGGCCGACCACGGGCGAGCCGTGCGAAGTTCAGCGTCAGCGCCGTGGACGAAGCCAGCCCGCCGAAGGCCCCGGTGACCAGCAACCCGCGTGTGGCGCCCACCAGGCGCACGGCGATGTAACCGGCGAACGAGAGTCCCGCCACCAGCACCACCAGCATCCAGATCTGGCGCGGGTTCCAGGCGTCCCACGGGCCGAATTCCGCGTCCGGGAGGATGGGGAGGAATACCACTGAGAGCAGCAACAGCGTAAACGCCGCCTGGAGTTCGTCCCGGGTGATGCGGCGCAGCCAGTTGTGCAGTTCCGGCTTCAGTCCCAGCAGCACGACCATGGCCACTGCCGCCGCAGCAGCGATATCCGGGTGCCCGAACCCCGCCAGCCCGCCGAGAACGAAAGTCAGCACCCCCGCCACGGCGCTGGTGATGCCGCTGTCCCCCTCTTCGGCGGTGTGCAGAGCATAGGCCGTGACCACGACGGCGGTGACCGCCAGTAGCGCCACCACGAATACGGCCACGCCCGCTTCCTGCCAGAGGACGCCGATGACACCTCCCAGCAGTCCCAGGAGAGCGTACGTCCGCACCCCGGCAATGCGCGTGCCTTCTTCGGCCTCCCGCCGCTGCCAGCCGCGCTCGACGCCGATCAGCAGGCCGATGGCCAGGGCAGCCAGCAGCGCGGGAGCGGCTCCTTCAAGGTTCATGGTTCCTCCGTCGTCCTGCTGGCCCCGCAGGGCGGGGCCACCGGTCCCATTGTGCCCGATTGGGGTGATTGCCCCGGCATGCCGTGATGACACGGGCGACCTGTGCACGCACAATACGCGCTCATCATTGCGACGCAACAAACGGGGGCGGAATGCGGAACCTGGTGGCAATACTGCTGGCGGGGACAGTGATGGCTGGCACGGGGATGGCCCAGGCCGCGGACGTGACGATTTACGGCAGGGCCCATCTGGCAGGCAGTTATCTGGACGACGGCGCCGACTACAGCGCCGCGAACTTCTCCAGCAATTCCAGCCGCATCGGTTTTCGTGCCGGGCACGAACTGCGTCCTGGTGTACGCGGACTCATTCAGCTGGAGGGCGGCGTGAACTTCAGCAACACGGACGAGGAGAGCTTCACGTCACGGGACAGTTTTGTCGGCCTGCAGGGGGACTGGGGGCTGCTCCGGGTTGGGCGTTTCAATACGCCCAACAAGGTGGTGCGGGGGCGCGTGGATCTGTTCGGAGACCAGGTGGGCGAAACGCGCAACATCGTGCGGGGCAACTATCGGCTGGATCCGACGGACTCGGATACAGCGTTGCAGGGCTTCGATGAGCGCTTTCGACGGGGTATCGCCTACCGCACGCCGGTGGTGGGCGGATTCTTTGCGGATGTCCACTACAGCTTTGATACCAGCGCGAATGCCAATGCCGCGGACAGCAACGACAACGACGCCTGGAGCGCCTCGGTCACCTACCATGACGGCCCCCTCTATGCCGCCGTGGCCCATGAACGCTGGAACCGGGAGCAGAGTGACGATGAGCGCGATACCACGCGGTTCTCCGCCTATTACGACATCGCCGCGTTCCGGCTGACGGGCTTCGCCCAGACCGCGTCGGATCCGGATGACAACGCCTATGGTGCGGGGGTGCGCTACGCGCTGCGCTCTGATGTCCATCTCAAGGGGCAGTACTACTGGCTGGATGCGGATGACGGGGACTTCGACGCGAACATGATCGCCGTGGGCGTTGATTATCGGTACAGCCCGGAACTGCAGTTCTACGTGAACTACGCGCGCATCGATAACAACGACCTGCAGACCCGGCAGCCGTGGGTAGCTGCAAGCCCGCTGGAACAGAGCGGGGGAGATGAATTCGTCGCTGGTGAGACCGCTCACGCCGCGGCAGTCGGGGCGATCTACAACTTCTGAGGCGTCGCTGCCACCGGGCGCGGGCGGCCGGGTACCCGCGCTCAGGCTACGGCGGTGTCAACCAGGCACCGCGTGAACCGGGCCGCCTGAGTGGGGCAGCCGAACTCCGGATGGGCCTCGCCGATGCCGTTGATCAATACCTGATAGCCGTATTGCCGGGCCAGCCGCTGTGCCCAAGTGCGGAACCGTCGCCGGTCCCACTCGAAGCGGTGATCCGGGTGCCGTCTTTCATCCTCGTGCAGTCCGTAGAGCACGTTGTACTCCCGGTTGGGCGTGGTCACCACCACGGTGGCCGGTCGCGCATGGGCGAACAGGTTGGTTTCCAGGCGGGACAGGTGGCGCGGGTCCAGGTGCTCGATGGTCTCCACCAGGGCGGCGGCATCGAAGCCTGCAAGCCTGTCCTGGTTGTCGAGGCAGGAGCCCTGGACCAGTTCCAGGCGCTTGCCCGCCCCGAGATGGTGCTGGAGTTCCCGACGCGCCACGGCGAGGGCTTCGCCGGAGACCTCCAGGCCCACAATGCGCCGGAACCGCTCCACGTTCACGGCGCGCTTGAGCAGCGTTCCGGAACCGCAGCCGATGTCCAGCAGCGATTGCGCCCGGCTGTTGATCACGGCACCGAGGGCATAGCGCAGCCGTGCCTCGTGCAGATCCTGTTCCTGATCCATCGATGATTCCGGCGTTGATCGTGCGGCCTGTCCGTGCGCCGTCGGGTGACGGCACCGGTGCCAGGGCGTCGGACGGGACGCGCGGAGGATACAGCAGAAACGCCGGGGCGTCAGCGGTGGGAGGCGGGGAACCCCCAAGCCAGGGTGGTGCGTAGCAGCCGACGTGCGCGCGCAACCAGGCCGCGGCGGCGTGGATTCGGATCGCGGCCCTGGCCCGTTTGGCGCCGGTTTTCGGCATTGTTGCAGTAGACGTACAGCAGGCCGGTCATGGTGCTGGTCCTCTCGCCGGGCTTGCGCCCCCTTAGACTTAGTCTAAGTCTAAACGTGGTGGCGAGGATTTTCAAGCGCTTGGGCCCCTGTAACCGGCCATGGTTCCGGTTCCGCGGCGGCGCTCGGTGACGTCACAGGAAGCGGAGATCGGCGAGCATCGGCTCCAGCACGGTGCCCACCAGGAAGGCCACCAGTGCGGCGCCACTCCCCATCAGCAGGGTCTCCATGCCGGCGCGCCAGCGGTTCATCGCAAGGATCACGCCCTTGACGTACCCGATGCCGAACAGGGCCAGGGCGGTAATCAATGCACTGGCAACGAAATACTCGCCGCCGGTGAACACCGGTACCAGAAACGGCAGCAGCGGAATGAAACCCACCAGCACAAAGGTGGTGAAGGTGGCCAGGCCTGCCTTGCCCGCCGACGGGCCTGTGAGGGCGAGGCCGTGCTCCTCCATGAGCATGGTGTCCACCCACAGACGGCGGTCGCTGGTGATGGTTTCCACGATGTTCTCCAGGGCATCGCCGTGGAAGCCCTTGGCTTCGAAGATCGCCCGGATCTCCTCGCGTTCGCCCCGCGGATCCACAGCCACATGGCGCTTCTCCTGCTCGCGCAGCCGACGGCGGGCGTCCTCGGTACTCTTCACCGCCTGGTAGTTGCTCACGCCCATGCTGAAGGCGTCGGCGATCAGGCTGGCGACACCGAGCACGAAGGCGACCACCCCGGGCAGCCCGGCACCGGCGACACTGGCGACCACGGCCAGGGTGGTGATGCAGCCGTCAATGCCGCCGAGAATGGCGTCCGGCAGATAACTGGGCCGGTTGCCCGATGCCAGGCGTCTCCGGATGGCCTGGGGATCGTGGCTGTGCTCAAGCGGCTGTGTCATGCGGCGGGTCCCGTGCTGCCGACTCCGGGCGTCGGTGCAAGGCTACGTCCAATGCTTTCGCCATGCTACCTTTCCAACAGTGAGTGTCCGCCATGAACCGGGGCCTGAAAAAACCAACTCGGAGCCCGGATGACTCGATGGATCCATTCCGCTCGGGCAGGCTTGCCGTTGCTGTTGGCGTGGCCGTGGCGCATGCATTGGAGCTGGCAGTGGTCGCCGAAGTTATCGAGGACGAGGCACAGCGTGCCTTCCTGGTGCGCGAAGGATGCGGGCTGGGCCAGGGCTTTTTCCTGGGGCGACCGGCGGCGCCGGAACGGCTTGTGGCGGCGCTTGCCCAGGAAGCAGGGGTAGGAGGCGGGTAGTGGGCGGCTGTGACCGGCCCGCGCACGGACTGAGAGACGCTGGCGTGCACGGCGGAGACGCGGGGCAGGAGCGGGTTGGCACCGGGGTCGACGGGCTCGATCGGGTGCTGGACGGCCTGCGGATCGGCGACAACGTGGTCTGGCAGGTGGACGACCTCGCCGATTACCGGCGCATGGTCCGCGCCTTCGTGGCCGCGGCCCGGGCGTC